>NZ_JBHZEN010000030.1:0-135648 GCF_050958625.1 Amycolatopsis sp. 3B14 | reverse complement strand
CCAACCTCACCAAACAGCACATCTAGGCCATCGCGGCGCGCATCGCCTCGCCCATCGCCGCGGAGTCGTGGCCGGGCTCGACGCCGTCGACGATCACGACGCTGCCCGCGATGTGGTCCGCGCGCAACGGCAGGATCTCCTGGTAGGCGGGGGAGTCGTACCAGGCGCGGGCGTCGGCGGCGGTGGGGAAGCCGATCATCACCAGGTGGCCGGGCCAGTCGCCCTCGCGGACCTCGACGGGCGCGCCGTGGACGAGGAACCGGCCGCCGAAGGGATCTAGCGTGGACTGGATGCGCTCCAGGTATTCGGCGACGTCGGGGTGCGGCTCGGCGGGCATCAGGTGGGCGATGACGTAGGCGGTCATGGGGTCCGTCCTTTCCGGAGGCTGGTGACCCCATCCTGTGGCCGTCGGCGCGCGGCGTCGATTACCCGGGAGGTAATGCGGGGGCGGAGGTCGCGGGTAACGGCGCCTCCCGGTCGGGCCACGGCCTGGGAGGCGGCCGGAGCTGGGCGCTGGCGCGGCCGGGGTTGCGGCGAGGCGCCCGGTCCGAGCGGGTGGCGGACTGGTTCGGGGGAGGCTCCGGCGGATGGCAGCCTGGTTCCGGGGAGAGTGGCGACCCGGCTCCTGCCGGTGCCACCGCGCGCCCCGGCTTTGCTCGCCGCGTGGGCCACCGATCCGGGCTTCCTCCGGAACCCACCGCGCCCCTGAAGGTCACGGGCGGAACCCGGCTTTGGCCGCCGCATCAGTCGCGCGCGGGCTGCCTCCGGAACCCACCGCCCCCGAAGCTCACCTACACGGCCCGGCCTCCTTCGAACCGCCACCCCCGCTCACGGAGTCGCCAGCGCCTGCTGCGATCCGGGGTGCATCGGCACCGGCTCGGTGCGCGTGGCGTTCTCCCGCGTGATCTCCTTCGCCGCCGGGTGCACGCTCTCCAGCTCGGGCTTCTTGTCGAAGATCAGCTTGGTGATGGCGCACGCGTCGCCCGCCGGGAAGTCCTCCCGCACCAGCAGCAGGTTCGGCACGACGATCGTCGGCACGTCCGCGGGCTGCCCGTACGTCGCCGCGGGGATCGTGCCCGTGTCGTACACCGGGTTGATCTGCTTCAGCGCCGCCAGCTGCGGGGTGATGTCGATGAACTTCACCTGCCCCTTCATCGTCGTCGTGATGTCGGTGATCTGCGCCGTCGGCAGGCCGCCGGACCACACCAGCCCGTCGATCGTGCCCGACTTGATGCCGTCCGCGGTCTTCGCCAGGTCCAGCCGCTGCGCCTGCAGGTCGGTGTCCGGGTTGAGCCCCGCCGCCTGCAGCAGCCGGTTCGCGATCACCTCGGTGCCGGACTTCGGCGAACCCGTCGAGATCCGCTTGCCGCGCATGTCGGCGATGCTGTTGATCCCGGAGTCGGTGCGCACCAGAACCTGCGTCGAGTTCGGGTAGATCCGGGTCAGCGCCTGCACCTTCTGCGGCTTGCCGTCGAAACTCCCCTTGCCCTGCACCGCGTCCGCCGCCGTGTCGGCCAGCGAGAACGCGATGTCGTAGGTGCCGTCGACCAGCTGCTGGATGTTCTGCACCGACGCGCCGGTCTCCGCCGCGGTCGCCTTCAGCCCGGTGTTGTTGCTGATCAGCTGCGCGAGCCCGCCGCCGAGCACGTAGTACACGCCGCCGCTGTTGCCGGTGGCGATGGTGAGCCTGCCGCTGCCTGCCTCACACCCCTGGCTCCCGCCCGCCGCCTGCTGGTTCGGTTGCTTCCCGCCGCAGCCCGCCGCGACCAGGGCCACCGTCACCAGCACCGTCAGCAGTCGTTTCATGCCGCCTCCTTCTGATCACGAGGTGCGCGGCCGTCGCGACCACGCCGAAGGCCAGGCCCGCCACGATCGGCCCCGGCTCCAGGTAGAGCAGGCACACCGCGGCGGGCACGAAGAGCACGCGGACCGCCGGGTGGACCGGCCCGAACAGCCACCCGCCGGTCACCACGCCGAGCGCGGCGACGGCGAGCGCGGACACCGCCAGCACCCACACCACCGTCACCGCCCCGGACTGGAGCAGCAGCGCCGCCCCGTTGTCGGTGAGCACGAACGCGATCGGCACCAGGAACGCCGGCAGCGTGTACTTCCAGCACTGCCACATGGTCTTCATGACCCGGCCACCGGTGATCGCCGCCGCCGCGACCGCCGCCAGCGCCGTCGGCGGCGTGACCTCCGACAGCACCGCGTAGTAGAAGATGAACATGGCGCGCTCGGCCGGCGCCACGCCCAGCGTCTCCAGCGCCGGCGCGATCACCACCCACGCGATGATGAACGACGCCGTCACCGGCACCGCCAGCCCGAGCACCCCCACCGCGACCGCGGACAACAGCACCGTCAGCACCAGCACGACCGTCGCGTTGTCGGTGACCGCCCGTGCCACGTCGACCAGCGCGTCGGCGAGTTCCAGGCCCAGCCCGGTCTTCGTGATGGTGGACGTGATCACCCCGGCCGCCGCGCACACCGCGATCACCGGCAGCGCGCTCCGCACACCCCGCGACAGCGCGCCCACCATGTCCACCGCCCAGCCGCGCACGTCCCGCCGCCGCGCGATCAACGCGAACAGGGCCGCCACCCCGGTCGCGTACACCACGGCCGCGAACGGCGGGATGTCCAGCGCCAGGAACACCACGATGATCGCCAGCGACAGGAAGTGGTAGCCGCCGCGCAACAGCAGCCGCCACGGGTCGCCGCGCTCGACGTCCACCGGCTTCGCCTGGAAGCGGCGCGCGTCGGCCTCCATCGCGAACACGATGCCCAGGTAGTACAGCAACGTCGGCACCGACGCCCAGATCAGCACGGTCAGGTAGGAGGTCTGCAGGTACTCGGCGATGATGAACGCGGCCGCGCCCAGCGTCGGCGGCGACAGGATCGCGCCGATGCCCGACGCGGCGAGCAGGCCGCCGGCGTGTTCCCGTGGGTAGCCGGCCCGTTTGAGGATCGGCCAGGTGATCGACCCGAGGCTGACCGCGGTGGCGGTGCCCGAGCCGGACACCGTGCCCAGCAGGAACCCGGACAGCACCGTCGTGCGGCCCGGCGCCGTGCGGGACCGGCGGAACGCGGCGAAGGAGATGTCGACGAAGAAGCGCCCGGCGCCGGAGGCCTCCAGCACCGCCCCGTAGATCGTGAACAGCACGATGTAGCTGGCGGCCACGTCCAGCGGGGTGCCGAAGAAGCCGCTGGCGTCGTTGTAGAGGGCGTTGATGATCTGGCTGAAGTCCACGCCGGCGTGCGCGATGCCCCAGTCCGGCGGCAGGTAGCCGCCGTAGTAGGCGTAGGCGAGGAAGAGCAGGCAGACCACCGGCAGGACCCAGCCCGTGGTCCGGCGGGTCGCCTCCAGGATGAGCAGGAGCAGCACCGCGCCCGCGACGATGTCGAGGGTGGACAGCTGCCCCTGCCGGTCGAGGAAGTCGTCGTAGCCGGACAGCACCGGGTACAGGCCCACGACCAGCGCCACCACGGCCAGCGCCCAGTCCAGCAGCCACGGGTTGTCCGGGGAACGCCGCGACCGCGCCAGCGGCCGGTAGCAGAGGAACACCAGCGGCAGGGTGCAGCCGAGGAAGATCACCAGGTAGAACTGGTTTCCCTTGCTGTAGGGGAAGAAGACCTGCTTCAGCACGAGCAGGGCCACCGCGAGCGCGGCCAGGTACACCAGCAGGTCGGGCCCCCGCGACAACCGCCGCGCTGGCCGCTCTTCGTCGTGCTCGGCGACGATGTCGCTGACCTCGTCGCCCCTCACGGGCTTGGTCATCACCGCTCCTTTGCGATGATCACACCTTAGGGCGCACTCCGGTCATACGGAAGGTTTCGCCAGTGCTCGGCCGCCTGCGCCATGTCGCGGCGCAGGTGCTCGAAGAACCGGCCGGTGTCGCGCAGCCGGGCGCCGGCGGCGGTGTCGCCGAACACCTCGGCGCCCTGGCGCGCGCAGTCCGCCCACAGCGTCATCGACCGGACGCTGACCAGCCACGCCTGGTACCAGACGTGCTCGTCGATGACGTACCGCTCGCGGCGGCCGTCGCGTTCGCGCCGCGCCAGGCCGCGCTCCTCGAGCCAGCGGACCGCCTTGGAGACCGAAGCCGGGCTGACCCGCAGCCCGGCGGTGAGCTCGGCCGCGGTGAGGCTGCCGGGGTCGCTGGTGAACAGGCGGACGAGGACCTTCGCCATCATCGGCGGCACACCGGTCTGGACCATCATCGCGGCGAAGTCCTGCTCGAACTGCCGCGGATCGCCCCCGCTCGCCGCGGGTGGTTCCGGGGCGGGCAGCGGGCGGCGGCGGTGGGCGCGCCAGGCGGTGGCCTGCTGGGCGCGGTCGGCGCGGTAGCCGTGGGCGCCGCCGTTGCGGGCGACCTCGCGGATGATCGTCGACCTTGGCCGTCCCAGCCTGCGGCCGATCTCCGCGTAGCTCAGCCCCATCGCCAGCCCGGCGGCGATGCGCCGGCGTTCGCCGAACGTCAGCCGGGTGCGGGCCGGTGCATTCGGCTCCAGGCTCATTGCATCGATGCTAGAGCACCGACCTGGGACTTCCTTGTTCACCGGTTGATCCGGGTGCGCGGGTGTTCCTAGCGTTCGCGGAATGCTGAAGCGACTGACCTACCCGGACGGGCACCTCGGCTGGCTGACGACGAGCCACGAGACCGTCCGCCAGGTCCTGGCCGATCCGCGGTTCAGCGCCCGGTCGGACCTGCGGCACATGCCGGTCCCCGGCGCGCCCGGCAACGGCGTTCCGGCGGCGCCCGGGATGTTCAACTCGATGGACCCGCCGGAGCACACGCGCTACCGCCGGCTGCTCGCCGGCCAGTTCACCGTCCGGCGCATGCGGCAGCTGACGGGACGGGTGCGGGAGATCGTGGACGAGCACCTCGACGCCGTCGCCGGCGAGAGCGGGCCGGTCGACCTGGTGCGCACCTGGGCGCAGCCGGTCCCCGCGCAGGTGATCTGCGAGCTGCTCGGGGTGCCCTACGCGGACCGCGCGCGGTTCCAAGGGCACGCGCTGGACCTGTTCCGCCTGGACCGGACGCCGGAGCAGGCCGCGGCGGCGTACGCGGCGGTGCACGAGTTCGTGCGCGACCTGGTGGCGGCCAAGCGCGCCGCGCCTGCCGACGACCTGCTGAGCGGGCTCACCGCGAGCGACCTCACCGACGAGGAGCTGGTCAACATCGGCTTCGTGCTGCTCGGCGCCGGCCTGGACACCACGGCGAACATGCTCGCGCTGGGCGCGTTCACCCTGCTCACCCACCCCGGCGCGGCGGACGTCCTGCGCGCCGAGCCCGGGCGGGCGGTCGAGGAGCTGTTGCGCTACCACAGCGTCATCCCGTTCACGGTGCGCGCGGCGCTGGCGGACGTCGAGCTGGACGGCGAGCGGATCGCCGCCGGCGAGTGCGTCACCGTGTGCCTGCCCGAGGCCAACCGCGACCCGGCGCGCTTCCCCGATCCGGACGTGCTCGACCTGCTCCGGCCGTCCGCCGGGCACGTCGCGTTCGGGCACGGCGTGCACCAGTGCCTCGGCCAGCAGCTCGCCAGGGTGGAGCTGCAGGCGGCGTTGCCCGCGCTGGTGACGAGGTTCCCGTCGCTGCGGCTCGCGGTGCCGGCCGCGGATGTCGTGGTGCGCGCGGGAAGCCTGGTGCGCGGGGTGGACGAACTGCTGGTGACCTGGGAGGACTGAGCGATGAAGGTGTGCCTGGTGACGGGTGCGTCGTCCGGGATCGGCCTGGCGACGGCGCTGGAACTGCTGCGCGGCGGTCACGTCGTGTACGGCGCGGCGCGGCGGGTGGCGCGGATGGCGCCGGTGCGGGACGCCGGTGGCCACGTGCTGGCGATGGACGCCCGCGAGGGCGAGGACCTCGAACGCGCCGTCGCCACCGTGGTCGAGGAGCAGGGGCGGATCGACGTGCTGGTCAACAACGCCGGGACGGTCCTGCACGGCGCGGTGGAGGACGTGCCGCTCGCCCTGGCGCGGGACCAGCTGGAGGTCAACCTGCTCGCGCCGGCGCGGCTGGTCCAGCTCGTCCTGCCGCACATGCGGGAGCGGCGCTCCGGGACGATCGTCAACGTCTCCTCGATCGGCGGTGAGATCGCGTTACCGCTCGGCGCCTGGTACTACGCGGCGAAACACGCGCTCGAAGCCTTCTCCGACGCGCTGCGCATGGAGGTCGCGCCGTTCGGGATCGACGTCGTGGTCGTCCAGCCCGGCATCATCAGGACCGGCTTCGAGGACGGGACGGCCGCGCAGCTGCGGGAGTTCTCCGGCGCCGGCGCGTACCGGGAGATGGCCGAGTCCATGGCGGAGCGCGCCGCGGCCGGCCTGAGCGAGGGGTCCGACCCCGCTGTCGTGGCAGACGTCATCCGGCGGGCCGTGGAGTCCGGCCGCCCGGAGACCCGCTACGCCGTCGGCTGGATGGCGGAGAAACTGCTGGAGCTCAACCGAACCCTGCCGGACCGCGAGTTCGACGCGCTGGTCACCCGGGTGCGATAGTGGCCACTGTGGACGGTCAGGCGTGCTCGCCGAGGTTCCACTCCCAGCCGTTGAAACCGTCCAGGCCGTACGGGGCGAGCACGAGGCTGCCGGTGGTGTTGCGGGAATCCAGGACGACCGTGCCGACGTAGTTCTGGCCGGGCGAGAGCGCGAGCGGGAACAGCTTGCCGCGGGACAGGCAGCCGAGCGCCGGTGCGCTGCTGAGGCTGCCGCCGGTTTCGGTGACGCCGTCCGGGCCGATGATCGAGAAGTTGTTCGGGTTCAGCAGGCTCGGCGCGAAATCACCGCTCATCGACGACGAAGTCGTCACCGTCATGTCCAGGAAGATGAAGCGCCCGTTCTCCGCCTTCTGCGCGTACGGCTCGGTGCAGCGGCCGCCGACCGTGACCTTGGTGAGGGTGAAGGCGACCTCCGGCTGGCCGGGGTGGCTGCCGAAGCCGATGGTCTCGCCGATCTTCACCTCGACGTTCTGCCGGGGGTTGACCGGGATCACCGGCGTCGGCGACTTCGAGGTCGTGGGGCGGGTCCGGGAGGTGGTGGCGGGCGCGGCTTTCGTGGTGCCGTCGTCTGCCGTGACGGCGAGCGTGACCCCGACCGACACGCCGGCGACGACGAGCGCCCCCGCGATCGCGAGGGCGACGATGGCGCCGATATTGCGCCGCGGCGGCTGCGGCCACTGGGGGTAGGGGTAGCCGGGCGGCTGACTGGTCACGAAGATCCTCCTGATCGGTGCGCACGGCTTGTCGTGAGCAGGAGGATCTTCGTTACCGGCTAGCGCGACGGCGGTGTCCCACCAGGACCGCCGCCAGGGGCGGAGCCCGCGGACGGGGTGGTCCGGGTGTCCACGCGCACCGCGAGGCTCACGGTGTAGCCGTTGGTGACGTCCCCGGTGACGGTCGCCAGCTGGGACGCGCCGCCGTCGTCGCCGAAGACGTTGTCGCTCGACAGGCTCACCTTCCGCAGGTTCGCGACGGAGTCCTCGTAGCCGGGCTGCTGGTAGACGGACTGGCACACGTCCTGCGGCAGCGCGACCTGCGAGGTGGCGATCGCGTTCGACGAGTCGGTGATGCTCGCCTGATCGGGGTAGACCTCGAAGTGGATGTGCGGCCAGCGGCCGTCGTAGCAGGCCGGGAAGATGCTGGTGAACCGCACGCGCCCGTCGGCGTCGGCGATCTGCACGCCGCGCAGGAAGTTCTGGTCCTCGACGCCGTCGGAGTACATCGAGTAGCCGCCCTCGCGGGTGCAATGCCACACGTACACCGCGACCCCGGCGAACGCGGCGCCGCCGTTGGCCAGGTCGGACACGGTCAGCTGCAGCGTCATCGGCACGCCCTCGGCGGTGCCGGTGGAGTCGCCGAAGCTGGAGCGGATGTCGCTGCGCACGATGCCGCTCTGCGCCAGCACGTCCGGCCCGTTGGAGCCGTCGCCGGGGTAGGGGCCCGCGGTCTCGTCCGGGATCTCGCCGGACGCGGCCGAAGGGGTGGTGGTCGTCGCCGGGGCGCCGGTCGACCCCGCGCCGCACGCGGTGAGCGCGACACCGGCCGCGCCGATGCCGAGGAACCGCAACGCCCGGCGGCGGTCGAACAGGGTGCCGATGTCGAAGCCCAGCCCCTGGTCGACGACCTCGTCGTGGGGGCGGGGGAGGGGGCGGCCCTGGTAGGCGGGCTTTTCGTCTCGCATGGGCACCATCGTCGGGTCTCGTGCTGTGCGCCGGGTTTGCCTAGTCTGTGCGGCAGGCATGCGTTCCGGGAAGAGGGCGGAGCAGGACGATCATCGGAGCGATCGAGCCGCGGCTCAACTTCCGCAAGCTGGCACCGTCGCGCAGGCGGCTGCATCCGGGTGATGTGTTCGCGATGCTGATGCCGGACGATCTGTACCTCTTCGGCCGGATCGTCACGACGAACGCGGCCGGCCCGATGGGCAAGGGCATCGTGATCTACGTCTTCCGCGTCCGGTCCGCGACCCTGGCGCCGCCTCCGCGAGCGGAGCTGGTGCCGGATCGGCTTCTGCTCCCGCCGCAGTTCGTCAACCGGTACCCCTGGTCCCAGGGCTACTTCACAACCGTCGAGCACCGGCCGCTGTTGCCCGGCGAGGTGCTCCCGGTGCATTGTTTCCACGACGTGATCCGCGACCGGTACGTCGACGAGAACCGCGCGCCCCTGCCGGGGCCCGTCGAACCCGTGGGGCGGTTCCTGCTCAACAGCGTCCGCACCCTGGACGATGCCGTCAGCGAGGCGCTCGGTATTCCGCTCGCCCCATGACACAGTGCTCAGATGAGCGCGCCCCGCCGTGCCCGGGTGCCTCTGATTCCCGGTTCTTTCGGGCAACGCCGGAGGAAAACGGCGTTCCGTCACCCCTTCGGTGCGTTGTGATCTCCACCGGGTGCCGGTGGGTCGCTCGACAGCGGGCGCCCCGGCGCCGACACTGATCAACGAACAAGCCACACTGGCCGTCCACGCCTCACGGCCCCGCGTCCGAGGCCGGAACCCCGAAAGGTGACACAAGCGTCGATGGTGTCTCGGTTCGACTTCACGCTCGGCAGCGTGGAGGCCGTCGTCGTCGGGCGGGCGCTGGGCGTCGACGTCCGCGTGTTCCCCCTGCGCATCAGCCACACGACGGTGGACCCGCTCCGCTTCGCCAGACTCGCGCTCCGCGTCCACGAGGACCTGCAGGACCGCGGCCTGTCCACCCGCGGCCAGCTCGACCCGGGCGTGCGCACCGCGTTCGAGCTGCTCGGCGACCACCGTGTCACGGTCACCGCCAGCGGGACCGATTCGCGCGCCGGTGACCTTGCCGTGCACGCCGCCACCGACGGCGCGCAGGCCCTGGTGATCCGCCAGGCCCCGGGCGAGGACAGGCTGTGGTTCTCCCTGTTCCCGGACGAGGACCTGGTGCCTCGCCTGGCCGGCTCGCTCACCCCGGCCGACCCCGCGCCCGGCACGCCGCTGTCGGTGTCGCGCCGCGAGGACGAGCGACCGCGCTCGGCGCTGGCCGCGCTGCGCCAGGCCGAGGAGGAGTTCGACGAGGAGGAGACCGAGGCCTTCGGCAGCCTCCAGGTCACCACGGTCGTGCGGTCGCGGCGGCCCGCGCGCGCCCGCGCGGTGTCCGAAGAGGACCGGCTCGAAGAGGTCCTCGCGGCGCCGCGGCGCGGCGGCGGCTACTTCACCGCGCACGGCCGCGGACGCCACGGCGAACGCCGCTCGGCCACCCCGGTCACGTGGCTGGACACCGAGGACGGCCGGTACCTGGTGAGCACCCGGACCGACGCGACCGGGACGATCACCGCGACCTACGCGCCCGCGGGGTTCCCGGCGGTCGCCGAAGCCGTCCGCGACATGATCGCTGCCGTCTACTGAGATCGGGGAGGTACCGGGGATGAGCGAGGAAGCGCCGAAGGCGGAGAACGCGGTCCGGATGGTGCAGGCCGTCGCGCTGAAGCGGCTGGCCAGCGAGGGCGGGTTCGCCGTCGACGAGCGGACCGGCGACAAGATGATCCAGGCGCTGCAGGGTATCGTCGACGCGCTCGAGGCGCGCTGGTCGGCGCTGCAGGCGTTCGGGCAGGCGCCGCCGATGAGCGACACCACCACCGCGAAGTGGGTGTCGGACGTGATGGTGAAGACCGCGAGCGACGAGCGCGGCCTGCTCACCCAGCTCACGCGGGCCAAGGCCGAACTGCCCACCTACATCGAGGCGATCAAGCTCGCCCAGAAGAACTACCGGTCGCAGGACGGCGAAACCGGGACCACGTTGCGGCGATACCGCGCCGAGCAGGCCTGACCGAGCAACCTCGAAGGGGAGAAGATCGTGGAGCTGTCCGACGTCGGCGGCGGGGTGCAGGACGTCACCGCGGACCCGAGCTCGCCGTACTACATCGGTCCCATCGGCCACGACCACACCTCGGGTGACGAGATCCGCGAGGAGGTCACCCGGCAGGTCGACGAGGAGATCGCCAAGGGCTGGCTCGGCGACGTCGTCACCCCGCTGCTGCGCGACGAGACCATCCAGCGGCGCTACGAGCAGCGCATCGTCGCCGTCCGCGACAGCGTCGACGACGGGGTCGAGATCCGCGACCACGGCACGGCGCCCAGTTCGTTGTGGGACAACGCGACCCACCAGCAGATGCTCGACGCCATCACCACCAACGCCGACTCCGCCGCGGTCGCGGTCACCTCGGAGGAGTGGGTGCGGCTGGGCAAGGAACTCACCGAGCACCAGAAGAACCTGGCCGACGCCATCAACGACAGCCTCGCCGCCTGGCAGGGGGAGGGCGGCGACGCGGCCCGCAAGCACCTCGCCGACGTCGGCCTGTGGCTCGGCAACACCGCCAAGGGCGCCACGCTCACCGGCCGCCAGCAGGAGATCCACTCGCAGGCGCTGAACGAGACGCAGAAGCAGATGGCGGCCAACCCGCCGGTGAACTTCGACGTGCAGGCCGCCAACGCGCACCTGCAGACGATCACCGACCCGGTCGTGTACGCGCAGCAGGCGCAGCTCGACCAGCAGGCGCTGCAACAGCAGGAGGCCGCGCGCCAGCAGGCCGCGCGGATCATGACCCAGTACGACGACACCGTCGCCGGCGCCACCATCACCCCGGCGTTCGTCGCGCCGCCCAAGCTCGGCGGGCCGAACGCGCAGATCGCGTCGCTGCGCACCGGCGCGACCGGGCCGGCTTCCGCGCGGATCCCGGCCACCGAAGCCGGTGCCGCGCAGGCCGCGAGCCTGCGCTCGGCCACCACCGCGGGCGTGCCCGCGGCGGCCGGCGCGGGCACCGGGGACGTGAACGCGGCGGTGGCCGCGGCGAACCTGAACTCCCCGTCGCTGCCGACCGGGACCTCCGTGCCCGGCCTGGACACCTCGGGTGCCGGCACCGGGGCCGGCGCGCCCGCGCTGAACACCTACAGCGGTTCGTCCGGCTACGGCGGGGGAACCGGCGCCGTGCCGCAACTGTCCACTCCGGACTACCCAGCCGGGACCACCGGGAACTACAGCGGCGGCACGCTGGAGAACCACGCGTCGGTGCCCGACCTCGACATCCCGGACTCGACGGTGGCCTCCTCGGCGGTCGACACCGGCACGTCCGGCAGCTCGTCGGCGCGCATGCCGACCATCGGCTACTCCGGCGGTATCAACGGCGACAGCATCGCCAGCCGCCTCGGCGGCCCCACCGTCAGCGGCAACCCGCTGGCCGGGCTCGACTCCGTCAGTTCCGTCAGTGGCCCGGCGGGCACCCCGCTCGGCGGCGGCACCAGCACCGGGGCCAAGGGTCTCGGCGGCGTGGGCGGTGCCGGCGCGGCGGCGCTCAAGGGCCTCGGCGGTGGCGGCGCCGGCGGCAGTGGTGTCGGCGGCCTCGGTGGCGTCGGTGGTGCGTCGGGCGCGAGCGGCGCCCGGCTCGGCGCGGGCGGTGTCGCCGGCGCCTCCGGTGCGGCGGCGGCCGCCGAAGAAGCCGCGGCGGCGCGTGGCGCGGCGGGCGCGACCGGCGCGGCTGGCCGGGCAGGCACCCCGGCCGCGGGCGGCATGGCCCCGCACGGCGGCAAGGGCCAGGGCGCGGAGGACAAGGAACACCGCGTCGCGGACTACCTCGAAGGCGATCCCGACCTCTTCGAAGGCGGTGACGTGGTCGCCCCGCCGGTCATCGGTGACTGGAAGAAGAACAAGCAGGAAGAGAAGAAGTAGCCCTCGTGTCCTACGAAGTCGACCCCGACGAGCTGCGCACGCACGGCAGTCACCTCGACGCCCTGTCCGACCGGCTGAACACCGCGGTGGACGCCGCCAACACGGTCGTCATGGACGACTCCGCCTACGGCCTGCTCTGCGCCTTCCTGCCGCCGATCGTGAACGCGACGACACAAGGCGACGCGGTCGAGGCGCTCAAGGCCGCGGCCGAGGGCGTGCGGATCATCGCGGAGAACATCCGCACCGCGGCCACCGGCTACGAGGAACAGGACGCGACCAACGCCGAGCCGTTCGAGCGGCAGCTGCGCGAGGCCACCCCGGTGACCCCGCGGATCGGCACGGTGATCCGGTGACTTCGGCGAACGGACTGGGCGACCTCATGCGCGACCCCGACGAGGCGGCCGCGCGGATGAACGCGTGGGCGCAGGGGCTGGCGGAGAAGGCCGAGCGCTACCGCGCGGCGCAGGCGCGCACCGAGGAGATCCGGCTGACCTCGGCCAACACCGACGGCTCGGTGCGCGTCACGGTCCGCGCCGACGGCAGCGTCACCGATCTGGACCTGTCCGGGCGGGCCCGCACCATGCCGCTGGACGAGCTGTCCGCGCAGATCCTGGCCACCATGCGCCGCGCGCAGGCGGGCATCGCCGCGCGGGTCGCCGAGGTGATGCAGGAGGAGGTCGGCGACGAGGACCCGCAGACGCGCTCGCTGCTGGTCGACAACCTGCGCAGCCGGTTCCCCGATCCGGACGCAGGCGAAGACGACGAGCAGGCGGCCGCCGAACCCGCCGAGGAGGGGCCGCAGGCCCGCACGGACGACGACGAGGAGAACAACCCGTGGTGAACCCCCTGGTCGCGCAAGAGCAGAGCTCGACGACCGCGATCTCGGGGATCTCCCTCCTGGAGGGCGCGCAGGACCTCAAGAAGGCCATCGAAAGCGGCGACTGGGCCTCCGGCGCGCTGGGGGCCGCCGCGGCCGGGCTCGACGCGCTCGGGTTCGTGCTCGACCCGTTCGGCTCGATCCTCGCCGCCGGCGTCGGCTGGCTCATCGAGCACGTCGGCCCGCTCAAGGACGCCCTCGACGCGCTGGCGGGCAACCCGGACGCCGTCAAGGCCCACTCCGAGACGTGGCAGAACATCGCCACCGAGCTGGGCGAGATCGGCACCGACCTGGCCAACGCGGTCAACACCGACCTGACCGGCTGGACCGGCCCGTCCGCCGACACCTACCGGCAGCAGGCCAAGGACGTCGGCGACCTGCTCGCCGCGGCGAAGGAAGCCGGTGAAGGCACCGCCAGCGGCATCGAGACCGCGGGCACCGTCGTCGCCGCCGTGCGGACCCTGGTGCGCGACATCATCGCCGAAGTCGTCGGGCACATGATCTCGTGGGCCCTGCAGGTGATCGCCACCCTCGGCATCGCGCTGGCGTGGGTCGTGCCGCAGGTGATCAGCGAGGTCGCCAAGACCGCCGCCAAGATCGCCGACCTCACCGGGAAGCTGACCCACGCGCTGAAGGCGCTCTCGGAGCTGCTGAAGAAGGCCGGCGGCATCTTCACTGACACCGCGGGCAAGCTGAAGAAGATCAAGACCGACAAGCCGCCGACGTCGGCCAAGCCGGGCGACCTCCCCGCGGGCCCGAAGAGCGTCGACCCGATGGCGGGCAAGGGCGGCGGCACCATCCCGAACAGCACGGCGAAGACCCCGCCGCCGGACGCGAACAAGGTCGCCCCGCCGCCCAAGCTCAACGACACCCCGGGCGACACGACCAAGGCATCGTCCACACCGGACACCGCGCCGGTCTCGGCACCGCCCAAGCTGGACGGCCCGCCGCCGGGCGGCACGCCCAAGTCCGCGCCCGAGGCCGGCCCGGCCCCCGTGTCGGCGCCGCCGAAGCTCGACGGCGGGACCACGCCGTCCTCGGCCGGTGGCACCCCGAAGAGCGCGCCGCCGAAGGTCCAGGACCCGCCGAAGCCCGGCGACTCCACCACCGCGTCGTCAGCGGGCGGCACCACGAAGGGCAACCCGGCCACGACGAAGGAGGCGGGCAAGAAGGACTGCGAGTTCGACCCCATCGACGTCGCGACCGGCGACGTCCTGCTCACCGAGGTGGACCTGGTGGTCCCCGGAGCGCTCGGCGAACTCATCACGCGCAACCACGTTTCGTCCTACCGGGACGGCCGCTGGTTCGGTCCGTCGTGGACGTCCCTCCTGGACGAACGACTGACCGTGGGGGCGGGCACGGTGCGCTACCACTCCGCGGACGCCATGGTGCTGAGCTTCCCGGTCCCGGCGCCCGGCCGGTCCGCCGGTGTCCAGCAGGGCCCGGTGCGCCTGCTGCACGCCGACGCCGACGACTACGTGGTCACCGATCCCGGCCGCGGCCTCACCCGGCGGTTCACGTTCGTCCCGGGCGCCCGGGACGAGCTGCTGCTGCGTGAGGTGCGCACCGAGGACGGCGAGTTCGTCGTCCTGGACCGGGACGCCGACGGCACGCCGGTCCTGCTGACCCACTCGGCCGGCGCGCGGATCGCCTTCGACATCGCGGACGGCCGCGTCCGGTCCGTCCGCGCGCTCTCCCCGGCGGGGGACGTCCCGGTCGCCCGCTACGACTACGACGAGCATGGCCACCTCGCCCGCCGGTGGAACTCCACCCCCCGGCCTGCGCTGTACGAGCACGACCCCGTGGGCCGGATCACCGGCTGGACCGACCACAACGGCTCGTGGTACCGCTACGTCTACGACGACGCCGGGCGCTGCGTGCGCACGGTCGGCGACCGCGGTTTCCTCGACGGCGCGCTGGAGTACGCCCCGGGCCGCACCACGACCACCGACTCGCTGGGGCACCGCAAGACCTTCGAGTTCGACGTCGAGGGCAACCTCGTCGCCGAGACCGACAAGCTGGGCGCGGTCACCCGCAGCGAGTGGGGCCCGAACCGCCTCCTGCGTGCCCGGACCGACCCGCTCGGCAGGCGGACCGAGTTCGAGCACGACGCGGCGGGGATCCTGCGCGCGGTGGTGCGCCCGGACGGCAGCCGCGTCGTGATCGTCGAGCACACGGCCGCCGCGCTGGAGATCGCGGTCACCGAGGGTGGCCGCACGTTCCGGCGCCGCTACACCGACCCGGTGCCCGACCCGTACACCACCCCGCTCGGAGTGTCCGAAGAGGACGACGACGAGGCGGGGCGGACCCCGGCGCAGGCCGGGCCCGCGGTCGAGGAGGACCTGTTCGGCCGCCCGCGCGTGCTGCGCGAACCCGGCGGCCCGGTCACCCTGGCCTGGACGGTGGAGGGCGACCTGCGGGCGGTCACGACCGCCGACGGCGCGCGGCGGCAGTGGACCTACGACGGTGAGGGTGGCGAGACGTCGCACACCGACGCCCTGGACCGGGTGACCGTCACCGAGCGCGGTCCGTTCGCCATCGTCACGGGCACGGTGGACGCCACCGGCGCACGCACGCTCCGCCACTACGACACCGAACTGCGCCTGACGGCCGTGACCAACCCGGCGGGCCAGACCTGGACGTTCACCTACGACGCCGAGGGGCGGCTGACCGGTCAGACCGACTTCGACGGCCGCACCACGCAGTGCTCCTACGACGCGGCGGGGCAGCTGGTCCGGTTGGTCAACGCCGCGGGCGAGGTCGTGGACTACCGTTACGACGCGCTCGGCAACCTGACCGAGCGCGCCGCGGCAGGCGTGACCGAGACCTACCGCCACGACCCGGTGGGCAGGCTGGTGCACGTCGCGGGCCCGGGCGCGGAGATCATCCTGGAGCGCGACGACGAGGGCCGGGTGGTGCGCCAGACCGCCGCCGGCCGCACCACCGCCTTCGGTTACCCGGACGCGTTCGCCACCAGCCGGCGCACACCGTCCGGAGTGGACGTCCACTGGGGACGTTCCGAGAGCGGGGTGGACACCCTCACCGTCGGCGGTACGACGCTGACCCTGCACCGCGACGAGAACGGCCGCACGGTCGCGGCCAACGCGGGCGCCACACCCGTGGTGCGCAGGGACTTCGACGCGCGCGGCAGGCTGCTCGCGCAGCAGACCCCGGCCGGCACGTGGCGCTACCACCGGCGGCCCGACGGCAGCATCGAGGCGCGGGAGGACCCGTCGGGCGGCGCCCGCTACGAGTTCGACCGGCTCGGCCGCGTCACCGCCGTGCACACGCCCAGCCACACCGAACGCTACGCCTACGACGTGCTCGGCAACGTCGTGCTGTCCCAGCCCGGCGGCGGGGCGGAGGCCGGCCATCGGCACTACCGCGGTGGTCTCGTCGAAGCCGCCGGCGCGGTGCGGTACGACCACGACGCGCAGGGACGGCTGGTCCGGCGCACGATGCCCGGCCCGGCCGGTGAGCTCACCTGGTCGTTCACCTGGGACGCCCACGACCACCTGACCGGGGTCCGCACCCCGGACGGCGCGGTGTGGCACTACCTCTACGACCCGATGGACCGAAGGGTCGCCAAGCAGCGCCTGGAGCCGGACGGCACGGTCGCCGAGCGGGTCGAGTTCGTCTGGGACGGCAACACCCTCGTCGAGGCCCTGCACACCGTGCGCGGCGCGCTCGTGTCGGTGCTGACGTGGGTGCACCACCCGGACGACGGCAGGCCGGTGGCGCAGGCGGTCACCGGCCCGGACGGGATCACCCGGGTGTCCGTCCTGGTCACCGACGACGTCGGCACGCCGGTCGAGGCGGTCGACCTCGGCGACGGCACGGTCCGGCCGCTGCGCACGACGCTGTGGGGCCTGACCCGGGGTGGGGACGGCGACGCGACGCCGCTGCGGTTCCCCGGGCAGTACCACGACGCGGAGACCGGGCTGCACTTCAACGTGTTCCGCTACTACGACCCGGCCACCGGCCGGTTCGTCTCGCCCGACCCGCTGGGCCTCAACCCGGCGCCGAACCCGCTGGCGTATGTGGCCGACCCGCTGATGCAGTCCGACCCGCTCGGCCTCACCGGCGGCGGGTTCGACCCCGGCGACTTCCGGCGGTTCTCCGGCCGCTCCACCGCGGGCAAGTGCAGTGCGCAGAAGACCCCGGCGCCGTCGTTCACGCCGTACCCGAAGACGAAGCCGAAGAAGGGCAGCACCTCCGGCAGCACGTCCTCGGCCGGACCGTCGACGCCGGCGCCGCCGAGGGGCACGAGGGACCCGGTCAGCGGCCGGTTCACCTCGCAGGGCGGCGGCACCACGTCCGGTCCGCAGGTGCTCGACGGCAGCCCGCGTCCCGGCGGGTCCAAGCCGCAGCCGGGCGAGCTCACCGACGTCATCGACCTCAACAAGACCAAGCACTCGAACTACAGCAAGGAGCTGCAGGACGAGCTGTCGAAGGTCAACGGGTACAACCCCGACGGCGACAACCGCTGGATCCGCGGTCACCTGCAGAACGACAACCTCGGTGGCCCGGGCATCTCGAGCAACATGACGCCGCTGACGTCCACGGCGAACAAGAACATGTCGGGCACGTTCGAGGGTCCGCTGAAGAACGCCAACATCCGGCTCGACCAGCTCAAGAGCCAGATCCCGACGGACGCGCAGCTGGGACGGGCCGGGTTCGACCCGAGCCAGTTCGACAAGGTCCGCAAGGACATCCAGAACCTGACCGTCGAGTACCGGGTCGACGTCAGCCCGGACGTGAAGTTCCCCGACTCGTCCAACCCGTTCGAGCGCTCGATCCGCAAATATCTGGTGCTCAACGCCGAGTACAAGGGCCTCACCCCCGAGGTGCAGCAGTACATCGGGTTCGCGAAGGAGAAGAACTTCCTGCCGAAGCTGCCGCCGCCGGGCACGAAGATGGACACCCTGACGGGCGCGTTCTCGTAGGGCCGGTGGTGGGCGGGTACCGTGGCCGTCATGGCCGGCACCGACCTGCGCTTCTACTTCGATCCCGTCTGCCCGTTCGCCTGGATGACGAGCAAGTGGGTGCGGATCGTGCAGCGGCAGCGCGACTACGACGTGGACTGGCGGTTCATCTCCCTGCGGCTGCTCAACGCCCACATCGACTACGACGCCCATTTCCCGCCGGAGTACGAGGCCGGGCACACCGCGGGGCTGCGGCTGCTGCGGGTCGCCGCGCGCGTCCGGCACGAGCGCGGGCGGGAGCCGATCGGGGCCTTCTACCAGGCGCTGGGGGAGGAGACCTTCGAGCGTGAGCCCGTGCCCGGCGGCGTGGCCGCGGCCACGCACCACGGCGTCCACGACCTGGCGACCGGGGCGCTGAGCCGCACGGGACTGCCGGCGGACTACGCGGACGCGCTCGACGACCCGTCGTGGGACGCGGTCATCCAGGCGGAGACGGACGAGGCGCTGACGCTGACCGGCAAGGACGTCGGCACGCCGATCCTGCACTTCGAGCCGCCCGGGGGCACCGCGCTGTTCGGCCCGGTGATCAGCAGGCTGCCCGGCGAGCGCGAGGCCCTCGAACTGTGGGAGCACGTCGTGGCGTTGTCCCGGTTCCCCGGGTTCGCCGAGCTCAAGCGCAGCCTGCGGGAACGGCCGCAACTGCCCGCGTTCGGCGTGCCGCCCGGCGAGGCCGGGATCCAGGAGGACTGGCACGGCGGAAGCCGGCGGCAGCGCCGCTGACCTGCGGCGTCTACACCGGACAGTGCACCGCCGGGACGGCCGGTGGCGCCGGGAGCGCCGGGCCGCCGGCTCCTTGACGCGAATTAGAACCTGTTCTACCTTCGGCCAGTCGGCGTTGTATTGGTGGAAGGTGGGCAATGATGCGAACCCGTGCGGCCGCGCTGCTCGAACAGCCGGGCAAGTGGCAGATCGTGGACATCGACCTGGACGAGCCCAAGGAGCACGAGGTCCGGGTCCGCTTCGTGGCGGCCGGCCTGTGCCACTCCGACGACCACGCGACCACCGGTGACATGCCGACGCCGCACCTGCCGCTCATCGGCGGGCACGAGGGCGCCGGCGTCGTCGAGGCGGTCGGGCCGGGCGTGCGCAACCTCGCCGTCGGGGACCACGTCGTCGCGCAGTTCGTGCCCTCCTGCGGGCGCTGCGAGGCCTGCTCGTCCGGCCGCGGCAACCTCTGCGACCTCGGCATGTACGCCCTCAGCGGCTGCATGGCCGACGGCACCTACCGTGCCCACCTGGACGGCGCGGACGTCGCCCAGATGACCATGGTCGGCACCTTCGCCCAGCACGCGATCGTGCCCGAGTTCTCCCTCACCAAGATCGACCCGGAGATCCCGTTCCACGTCGCCGCCCTGCTGTCGTGCGGGGTGCCGACCGGCTGGGGCTCGGCCGAGTACGGCGCCGAGGTGAAGGCCGGGGACACGGTGATCGTGATGGGCGTCGGCGGCGTCGGCATGAACGCGGTGCAGGGCGCACGTGCCCGGGGCGCCGCGCACGTCCTCGCGGTCGACCCGGTGGCCTTCAAGCGCGACAAGGCTCTGGAGTTCGGCGCCACCCACGCGTTCGCCGACATCGACGAGGCCGCCGACTTCGCCCGGTCGGTCACCAACGGGCAGGGCGCGCACTCCGCCGTGGTCACCGTCGGCATCACCACCGGCGACCACGTCGCGCAGGCGGTCAACGCGATCGGCAAGTTCGGCACGGTCGTGGTCACCGGCATCGGCGACGTCAAGGACGAGGGCCTGCCGATCAACCTGTGGGCGCTGTCGATGATGCAGAAACGCATCCAGGGCGTCATCTTCGGCATGGGCACCCCGAGCTACGAGATCACCCGGCTGGCCCGCATGTACCAGGCGGGCACGCTCAAGCTCGACGAGCTGATCACCACGACCTACCGGCTGGACGAGGTCAACCAGGCCTACGCCGACATGCACGCCGGACGCAACATCCGTGGCGTCATCCTGCACGAGAGCTGATCAGCGCGGCGGGCGCAGGCACGCGGCGGCGACGGCGCCGGCCGCGACGATGCCCGCCAGCGCCAGCAGGCTGAACCACATCCCGTCGGAGAACGCGGCCCGCGCGGCGTCGGCCACCTGCCGGCCCGCCGGGCCGACTTGTTCGGCGACCGCCAGCGCCCCGGTGAGCGACCCGTCCGCGGCCTCCCGTGCCACCGCCGGAAGGGCCTCCGTCGCCGGGCGCACCGCCGGGGTGTAGGTCGCCGACAGCACGCTCCCGGCGAGCGCGATCCCCAGCGCCGCGCCGATTTCCCGCGTCGCGTCGTTGACCGCGGACGCCACGCCGTACTTGTCCGGCGGCACGTTGTCCAGGATCGCGCTGGTGGCCGCGGGCGCGGTGAGGCCGAGCCCGCCGCCGAGCACGCACACCGCCACCGCCAGTTCCGGGTACGAGCTGTCCGGCCCGAGCCTGCCCAGCAGCAGCACCCCGGCGACCACGACGACCAGCCCGAGGCAGGTCAGCGCGCCCAGCCCGATCCGCTGCGCGACGTGGGCCGACGCCATCGACAGCGGCAGCAGCGACACCGCGATCGGCCACAGCACCAGGCCGGACTCCAGCGGCCCGTAACCCTGCACCAGCTGCAGATACTGCGCCAGCACGTACAGCGCGCCGAACGCCGCGGTGAACTGCACGGTCACCGACACCGACCCGGTGGCGAAGGCGCGGTTGCGGAACAGCCGGACGTCCAGCAGTGGCGCCGCGTGCCGCGCCTCGAACCACGCGAAGACCGCGCCCAGCACGACCCCGGCTGCCAGCGCCACGATCACCTCGGCGTCGGCCCACCCCACGTCCGCCGCCCGCAGGATGCCGAACACCAGCGCCCCGATAGCCAGCGCGCCGAGCACGGCGCCGATCGAGTCGAATCGGTGGTGCACCCGCTCGCGCGAGGTCGGCACCGTCACGCAGGCCAGCGCCAGCAGCAGGGACAGCACAGCCGGGCCGAGGAACACCGAATGCCACGAGAAGTGCTGCAGCAGCAACCCGGCGATCACCAGCCCGCCGAGACCGCCGAGTCCGGCCACCGCCGCCCAGATGCCGATCGCCCGCCCGCGGCGCTCGGGCGGGAAGCTCGCGTTGATGATCGACAGGGTGGCGGGCATGATCATCGCCGCGCCCAGCCCGGTCAGCGCCCGCGCCGTGATCAGCCAGGCGGGCGATTCGGCGAGCAGGGGAGCGGCGCAACCGGCCGCGAACACCACCAGCCCGATCACCAGCACACCGCGCCGGCCGTAGCGGTCGCCCAGCGCGCCCATCGGCAGCACCAGCGCTGCCAGCACCAGCGTGTAGACGTCCACGATCCAGGTCTGCTGCGCCTGCGTGACGCCGGTGTCCGCGGCCAGCGCGGGCAGCGCGGTGTTGACGATGGTGACCATGGCGATCACCAGGCCGACCGCCGAGCACATCACGCCCACGGTCCACGCGCGGCGCGCTGCCGAGGACGACGAGAGCCCGGACCGTGCGACGACGCGCATGCCACCTCGTTCCGACAGGAAACGAAACCATCGGTATCGTAGCAGTACTGGCAGTTCTGAAAACAGCTCTGGGAGAATTCCGCCGTGACGACGCAGCAGGTGCCGGGCCGCCGTGATCCGCGGCTGGACCGGTCGCGCTCGGCGATCCTGTCCGCGGCCGTCGCCCTGCTGTCCGAGGGCGGCGTCCGGGCGGTGACGATCGAGGCGGTCACCTCGCGCAGCGGTGTCGCCCGGTCCACGCTGTACCGGCACTTCCCGAACAACACCGAACTGCTGGCCGCGGCCTTCCGCGAACTGCTGCCACCGCTGGACCCGCCCGCCGGCGGCACGCCGCGCGAGCGCCTGCTCCGCCTGGTGCGGGCGCAGGCCGGGCAGATCGAGGGCGCTCCGGCGATGGCCGCGCTGGTGTGGATGGCCGCGATCGGCCTGGACGGCGGGGGCGCGCCGGACGAGGGCGAGCGCGGCCGGCTCGCCGCGCTGCGCGAGCACGTCGTGGACACCTATCGGCGTCCGTTCGACGCCGTTCTCGCCGACTGCCTGCCCGGCGAGGAGGACGTCGACTTCGCTGCCGCCCGGCTCGTCGGCCCGCTGCTGTTCAACGCCCTGATCCTGCGGCGCCCCAGCGACGCGGCCTTCTGCGCGCGCCTGGTGGACGACTTCCTCGCCCGTGCCTGATCGGCCGAGCTGCTACTGTTAAATCACTCGGTTGATTTAACAGGGGGCTCTGCATGGAACTCGACCTGGCCGCGCTGCGCGCGAAGTACCGCGCCGAACGCGACCGCCGCATCCGGCCCGACGGCACCGCCCAGTACCAGGGCGCCGAAGGCGCGTTCGGCTACTACGCCGACGACCCGCACGCCGACCCCGGGTTCACCCGCGAGCCGTTGCGCGACGAGGTCGAGGCGGTGGTGATCGGCGGCGGCTTCGGCGGCCTGCTCGCGGGCGCCCGCCTGCGCGAGGCCGGGGTGGAGAGCATCCGGGTCATCGAGAAGGCCGGGGACTTCGGCGGCACCTGGTACTGGAACCGCTATCCCGGCATCCACTGCGACATCGAGTCCTATGTGTACCTCCCGCTGCTGGACGAGCTGGGCTACGTCCCGGAGTGGCGCTACGCCCCGGGCGCGGAGATCCTCCGGCACGCGCAGGCGATCGGCAGGCACTACGACCTCTACCGCGACGCCTGCTTCCAGACCGGCGTCACCGAGCTGCGCTGGGACGAAACACACTGGATCGTCAGCACCGACCGCGGCGACCGCATCCGCGCGCGGTACGTGGTGGTCTCCAACGGCACCCTCGACCGGCCCAAGCTGCCCGGCATCCCGGGCATCGAGACCTTCCGCGGCCACACCTTCCACACCAGCCGCTGGGACTACGGCTACACCGGCGGCGACGCGAACGGCGGCCTGACCGGGCTCGCGGACAAGCGGGTCGCGCTGATCGGCACCGGGTCGACCGGGCTGCAGGTCGTCCCGCACCTCGGCCGCGACGCCGCGCACCTCTACGTCTTCCAGCGCACCCCGTCTACTGTGGACGTCCGCGCCAACCGCCGCACGGACCCGGAGTGGGCCGCGCGGCTGGAACCGGGCTGGGCGGCGCGCCGCCGGGAGAACTTCCTGCGCGTGATCAGCGGCTACCCGGTGGACGAGGACCTGGTGTCCGACTCCTGGACCGGCAGCGCCGCGCTGCTGGGCAACATCACGCCGACCGGGATGCGCAGGATGACGCCCGAAGAGGAGGAGCTCGCCGACTTCCGCAAGATGAACGAGCTGCGTGCCCGCGTGGACGCGCTCGTGGCGGACCCGGTCACGGCCGAGAAGCTCAAGCCGTGGTACCGCTACGCGTGCAAGCGGCCCGGGTTCAGCGACGAGTACCTGCAGACCTTCAACCGGCCCAACGTGACGCTCGTGGACACCGCCGACTCCGGTGGCGTGGAGCGGATCACCGGCAGCTCGCTCGTCGTCGGCGGCGAGGAGTACGAAGTGGACTGCATCATCTTCGCCACCGGGTTCGAGGTCGGCAAGTCCGACGTGCTGACCGGGCGGCTGCCGGTCCACGGCCGGGACGGGCAGTCGCTGCTGGGCAGCTGGCGGAGCGGGCCGCGCACGTTGCACGGCTTCTACAGCAACGGGTTTCCGAACCTGTTCCACCTCGGCCCGCTGCACAACGCCAGCTCGGTCAACTTCGTGCACGTCCTGGACGAGCAGGCCACGCACGTCGGCGCGGTCGTCGCCGAAGCCCGCAAGCGCGGTGCGACGGTCGAACCGACCGTCGCGGCCGAGGACGCGTGGCTGCGCACGATCGAGCGGACCGCACCCGACCTGGAGCAGTTCCTCGCCGACTGCACCCCGGGCTACTACAACAACGAAGGCAAGCCACGCAAGCGCCAGTCCTTCGGCGAAGGGCCGGTCGCGTTCCACGAGCTGCTGCGCGAGTGGCGCCGGGGTCCCGGGCTGGCCGAGGTGCTCGGTGGATAGCCGGATCGTCCCGCCGGCGCCGATGCGCGGCTCGAACGGGGTCGCGTTCGGGCCGGACGGCCGGTTGTACGTGGCGCAGTTCCTCAGTGGACTGATCAGCGCGGTGGACCTCGCCTCGGGCGACATCGAGGTGGTGGCCGGCGCGGACAGCCCGGTGCGCTCGCCGGACGACGTCGCGTTCGGCGCCGACGGGTCGATGTACGTCACCGACCTCGTGCCGGGGCGGGTGTGGCGCCGCGCGCCGGACGGGGAGTACGCGCTCGTGTCGGACGACGTGGCACTGCCCAACGGCATCGCGTGCGCGGGCGACCGGTTGTTCGTCAACGAGATGCGGATGGGCGGCCGCCTGCTGGAGCTGTTCCCCGGCGGCGGGGAGCCGGTGGTGCTCGCCGACGGGCTGGCGATGGGCAACGCGATGCAGCTCGGGCCGGACGGGTTCCTGTACTACCCGCACATGATGACCGGCGAGGTCTTCCGCGTCCCACCGGACGGCGGCCCGGCGGAGCTGGTGGCCGACGGCGTGCACGAGCCGGTCGCCGTGCGGTTCGACCGGGGCGGCGTCCTGCTGGTGCTGTCGCGCGGCAGGGAGGGGATCGTGACGCGGATCGACGCGGGCGGGCGGTCCATTGTGGAGACCGGGATCGCGAGGCTGGACAACGCCGCGTTCGACGACGAGAACCGGATGTTCGTGTCCAGCTTCGCCGGCGGCGGGATCGCCGAGGTGCAGCCGGACGGGCGGTGGCGGGAGGTCGTGCCGCGCGGTCTGGCCGGCCCGTTCGGGGTGACCGTCGACCTGGCGGGCACGGTGTCCGCCGCCGACCACTACCGCGTCACCCGGGTCGGCGACACGGGCGTGACGATGCGGGAGATGCTGGTGTTCAGCCACGGCATCGCCGCGGACGGCCCGCTGCTGCACGTCACGTCCCAGTACGGCGACGTGCGCACCTACGACCCGGCGGCGGGGACGGTGCGGACGCGGGCGACGGGACTGGCGCAGCCGATGGGCCTCGCGGTGGGGGACGGTCGGCTGGTGGTGGCCGAGTCCGGGGCCGGCCGCGTGGTGGCGATCGACGCGGACGACGTGCTGACCGTGCTCGCGGAGGGGCTGTCCCGGCCGGTGGACGTCGCGGCGGCCGACGGCACCTGGTACGTCAGCGACGAGGCCGCCGGCGCGGTGCTGCGGCTGCCGGAGGCGCTGCCCGTGGCCGCGGGACTCCAGGCGCCGCAGGGGATCGCCGTGCGGGGGAACGAGTTGTTCGTGGTCGAGGCCGGCGTGGGCCGTCTGACGGCGGTCGGCCTGGGCACGGGCGAGACCCGGGTCGAGGTCGAGGACCTGGCTGTCCTGCCGCCGGCAGGGGAACCGTTGTTCGCACACGGGATGCCGGGGTTGCCGGGCCGCTTCGCCGGCGTCGCGGCCGCACCGGACGGGACGCTGTACGTGGCCGCCAACGGCGAGGGCACCGTCGTGCGGGTGCCGTCCGGTAGGTAGTTTGGCCGGGTGGGGACAGCGGAGGAGGAGCCGGACTGGAGCCGGTGGCAGCGGCCCGGTCCGACCGCCCGGCAGCGGCGTCAGGACGTCCTGCTGGCGTTGCTGGTCCTGCTGACCTCGGCCGGGATGCTCGTGCTGATCAACAGCATGGGCGCCTACGCGTTCGGCAGTGCGCCGTCGCTCACCGAGCAGCTGGTGTGGACCGCGGCGCTCACCCTGCCGCTGGCGCTGCGCCGCCGGTTCCCGCTGGTCGTGCTCGCCGTGGTGGGCGTGGTGTTCATCGCCGCGCAGGTACGCCGCATCGGTGACGGGTTCATGCCGTCCGTCGCGTTGTTCCTGGCCATCTACAGCGCGGGCGCGTGGGCGCGCGACCGCCGGTGGGCGCGGTGGACGCGCATCGCCGTGATCGTCGCGATGTTCACCTGGCTCGCCGTGGGGCTCGTCTGGTTCCTCGTCGAGCCCAGCCCGTTCCCCGGCGCGCGCGGGCCCTTGGATCCGGTGCTGGCGACCGTGCTCTACCAGGTCGTGTTCAACCTGATGTTCTTCCTGGCGGCCTACTTCTTCGGCGACCTCGCGTGGCGTTCCGCGCGCGGCCGCGCGGAGCTGACCCGGCGCGCGGAACAGCTGCGGGCCTCGCAGGAGGAGAACGCCCGCGGCGCCATCGTCGCCGAGCGCATCCGCATCGCCCGTGACTTGCACGACGTCGTGGCCCACCACGTGTCCGTCATGGGCATCCAGGCGTCCGCGGCGCGCCGGGTGCTCGGCACCGACCGGGACCTGGCCGCCTCCGCGCTGCACACGGTCGAGGAGACCGCGCGCACCGCGATCAGCGAGCTGCGCGGGCTGCTCGGCGTGCTGCGCGCGGATCCGCGGGGCGAACCGGATCCTGCCGCCGGCCACCAGGCCTCGCCGGGGCTGGCGGAGCTGCCGCGGCTGGCCGCCGCGACCAGGGCGGCCGGGGTCGAGGTGCGGTACGGCGAGTACGGGCAGCCGCGCCCGGTCCCGGACAGCGTCGCGCTGACGGCGTACCGGGTCGCGCAGGAGGCGCTGACCAATGTGGTCAAGCACGCCGGCGCGCGCACCGCGGAGGTGCGGGTGCGGTTTCTCGACACCAGCCTGGAGGTCGAGGTCACCGACGACGGGCGGGGACGCGCCGCCATGACCGCGGGCGGCGGGTTCGGGCTGCGGGGCATGCGGGAGAGGGTCGCCGTGCACGGCGGCGAGTTCGAGGCCGGGCCGCGCCGCGACGGCGGTTTCCTGGTCCGCGCCAGCCTGCCCACCCGCGCCGCCGCTGACCGTGAGGAGCTGACGCGACCGTGACACTGCGGGTGGTGCTCGCCGACGACCAGGACCTGGTGCGTGCGGGCTTCCGGGTCATCCTCGGGACGGAGCCCGGCATCGAGGTCGTCGGCGAAGCCCGTGACGGGGCCGAGGCCGTCGCGGTCGTCGAGCGCACCGCCGCCGACGTGGTTCTGATGGACGTGCAGATGCCGGGGCTCGACGGCCTGGAGGCCACCCGCCGCATCCTCGGCGACCGGCCCGCCGAGGCCGGGGTCAAGGTGGTCATCCTGACCACGTTCGACCGGGAGGACTACCTGTTCGAGGCGTTGCGCGCGGGCGCGAGCGGGTTCCTGCTCAAGAACGCCTCGCCGGAGGACCTCATCGAGTCGGTCCGCGTGGTCGCCCGGGGCGACGCCCTGCTCTCCCCGGAGGTGACCCGGCGGGTGATCAGCCGGTTCGCCGCGCCCGCCCCGGTGACCGGGAACCGCCCGCCGGAGCTGACCGACCGCGAGTTCGAGGTCCTGGTGCTGATGGCGCGCGGCGCGAGCAACGGCGAGATCGCCGCCGAGCTGGTCCTCGGCGAGACCACCGTCAAGACGCACGTGTCGCGGATCCTGCGCAAGCTCGGCCTGCGGGACCGCACCTCCGCCGTGGTGTACGCCTACGAGCGCGGGATCGTCGCCCCCGGCGGCGGCTGAGCGGGGTCCTCCGCCAGGAGGACCCGCGGATTCGATCTCCGGCCGGACGCCCGGAACGCCACGTGCGCCTAGCGTTTCCGGACATGTTGACCGTGACCTCCCTGTCCCGGAGTTTCGGCGAGCACCGGGTCCTCGACGACGTGTCCTTCGAGGTCCGTCCGGGGCGCATGACCGGGTTCCTCGGCGCGAACGGGTCGGGCAAGACCACGACGATGCGGATCGTGCTGGGCGTCCTCGCCGCGCACGGCGGCACCGTCACCTGGCGCGGCCGCCCGATGACGCCCGCGCAGCGCAGGCGGTTCGGCTACATGCCCGAGGAACGCGGGCTGTACCCGAAGATGAGGGTCGGCGAGCAGATCACCTGGCTCGGCCGCATGCACGGGCTCGGCGAGGCCGCGGCCCGCGCCGCCACCGCCAAGCTCCTGGAGCAGCTGGAACTGGCCGACCGGGCGGGTGACCGGCTGGAGGAGCTGTCGCTGGGCAACCAGCAGCGGGCGCAGGTCGCCGCCGCCCTCGTGCACGACCCGGACATGCTCATCCTGGACGAGCCGTTCTCCGGGCTGGACCCGCTCGCCGTCGACATCGTGCTGGGCGTGCTGCGCGAACGGGCCGCGGCCGGGGTGCCGGTGCTGTTCTCCAGCCACCAGCTCTCGCTGGTCGAGCGGCTGTGCGACGACGTGGTGATCATCTCCGGCGGCACCATCAAGGCCGGCGGGACCCGCGAGGAGCTGCACGCGCGGTACGGGACGGCGCGGTTCGAGATCGTCGTCGGCGGTGACGCCGGCTGGGTGCGGGACGAGCCGGGCGTCGACGTCGTCGAGGTCGACGGCCCGCGGGCGGTGTTCGACCTGACCGGTGACGGGGGCGGTGAGCAGCGGGTGCTCGCGTCCGCGCTGCGGCGCGGGGAAGTGCGCAGTTTCGTGCCGGTCGTGCCCTCGCTCGAGGAGATCTTCAAGGAGGCCGTGTGATGACGTCCGTGACCGACCTGGGCGAGGACGCCTCGTTCTGGGCGCAGACCCGGCTGGTGGCCGCGCGCGAGATCGGAACCTTCCTGCGTTCCAAGGGGTTCTGGGTCGGGCTCGTGCTGATCGTGGCCGGCCTGTTCGCGGCCGCGGTGCTGCCGTCGGTGTTCGCCGGCGGCCCGCCGTCCGTCGCGGTCGTGGGACCGGCCGCGGCGCAGACGGTGTCCGGTGTGGACCTCGACGTCCGCGAGGTCGCCGACGTCGCCGCCGCCCGCGAACTGGTGCGCTCCGGGGACGTCGACGCCGCGATCCTGCCGGACGCCGGTGGGATCCGGGTGCTCGGGATGTCCAGCACACCCACCGAGGTGGTGCAGGCGCTGAGCACCGCCCCGCCGGTCGAGCTGCTCGAACCCGGTGCCGTGGGGCACGGCGCGCAGCAGTTGGTGATCATGGTGTTCGCGCTGGTGTTCTTCCTGATCGGCATGGGCGGTGTCGCCATCGCGCAGAGCACCGTCACCGAGAAGCAGACGCGCATCGTGGAGATCCTCGTGGTGACCGCGCCGGTGCGGGCGTTGCTGGCGGGGAAGGTGCTGGGGCACACCGCCCTGGCCGTGGGGCAGCTGGTCGTGCTCGCCGTCGCCGCGCCGATCGCGTTGTCCCTCGGCGGCCAGACGGCGCTCCTCGGGGTCGTCGCGCCCGCGCTGGGCTGGTTCGTGCCGTTCGTGTGCGCGGGTTTCGTGTTGCTGGCGGCGATGTGGGCGGTCGCCGGGTCGGTGGTGAGCAGGCAGGAGGACCTCGGATCCAGCATGGGCCTGGTGATGCTGCTGGTGCTGGGGCCCTACTTCGCGGTGATGTTCTTCTCCGGCAACGCTTCCGTGCTGGCGGTCCTGTCCTACCTGCCGTTCTCCGCCGCCGTCGCGATGCCGGTGCGCATGTTCACCGGCGAAGCCCAGACCTGGGAGGCGCTGCTCTCGCTGGGCGTGCTGTGCGCGTCGGTGGTGCTGGTCGTGCTGCTGGCCTCCCGGCTGTACTCGGGAGCGCTGCTGCAGATGGGCGGCAAGGTGGCGCTGCGCCGGGCGTGGCGCAGCGCGGCCTGACTCACTTCGACTGCGGCAGCGTGACCTTGCCCTTGCGTCCCCGTGGCGCGGACGGCGGCGGCACGACCGGGCCGATGTCGCCGTCGGGGGCTTCGTCCAGGTCGACGATCACCGGGGCGTGGTCGCTCGGCCCGGTGCCCTTGCGGGCGTGCCGGTCGACCCACGCCGCCGCCACCCGGCCGGCCACCGGGGCCGAGGCCAGCACCAGGTCGATGCGCATGCCGAGGTCCTGGTGGAACATGCCGGCCCGGTAGTCCCAGTAGGTGAAGACCCGTTCGTGCGGCCAGCGGTCGCGGACCACGTCCCGCAGGCCCAGGCCGGTGAGCGCGGCGAGGGCGGCGCGCTCCGGTTCCGTCACGTGGGTGTGGCCCTCGTACGCGGCGGGGTCGAAGACGTCGGCGTCGGCGGGCGCGATGTTCATGTCGCCGCACAGCATGGCGGCTTCCGGGCCGCCGGCGACGACCTCCCGCAACGCCGCCAGCCACGCCAGCTTGTACTGGTAGTGGTCGGAGCCGGGGGTGCGGCCGTTGGGCACGTACAGCGAGTGGATCCGGACGCCGCCGCAGGTCGCCGCCACCGCGCGCGCCTCGGGGTGCGGGAAGCCCGGCGCGCCCGCCAAACCGGTGACGACGTCGTCGAGGCCCACCCGGGACAGGATCGCGACACCGTTCCAGCGTGGTTCGCCGGCCAGGGCGGTCTCGTAGCCGCGGTTCGCGAGCTCGTCGCCGAGCAGGTCGCGGAAGGCTTCGTCGGACAGTTTGGTCTCCTGCAGGCACACCACGTCCGGCTGCCGCTGGTCCAGCCACGGCAGCAGCCTCGGCACCCGCTGTTTCACGGAGTTCACGTTCCAGGTCGCCACACGCACGCTGCCCACGCTAGTGCGGATACGTCCCCGGCGCCCGTCCCGGTTCAGCCGTCCACGAGCAGGCCGCGCAACGGCCCCTGCAGCCGTTCCGCGCGGCGGGACACCCCGGGCAGCAGCACCAGCCGGTGCGTTCGCGGCTCCCCGCGGCGTTCGCGCTCGGCCTGGTCCTCGGCGATCGGGCGCCACAGGTTGTCGACGAGGTCGGTGGGGTCGGCGTCCAGGTCCGCGGCCGGCCGTCTCAGGTGCTCGGCCCACAGACGCAGCCGGGTGGCGCGGATCAGGTCGCGGTCGTCGGTCGCGACGTTGACCTCGGTGTCGTTGAACAGCGAGTGCTCGTTGAGGTTCGCCGAGCCGATCGTCATCCACTCGTCGTCCACGATGCCGAGCTTCGCGTGCACGTACACCGGCGCGGAGGACTCGCCGTCGTGGCTGCTGATCGTGGTGGCCAGCAGGCGGTGGTTGCCGTCGTCGGCGTCCAGGAGACGGCCGAGCTGGCCGCGGGTGGTGTCCGCGCCGTTGCTCGGTTTGCGCGGCAGCAGCAGCACCACGCGGAACTTCTCGTCCGGCGGGTCGCACAGCTTGCCGATCAGGACCTCCGCGATCTCCGGCGACCACAGGAACTGGTTCTCCAGGTACACCAGCCGCCGCGCCGAGCGCAGCGCGCGCAGGTAGGCGTCGAGGATCGTGAACTCGCCCTCCGGCGCGAAGGCGTAGGTCTTGTCCGGGACTGTGCGCAGCAGTTGCACGTTGGTGGTGCCCGCGGGCTCCGGCGTCTTGGGCTCGGGCAGGTCCTCGCCGGCCACCTCGGTCCAGCGCTGCCGGAAGTGCTCCGCCACGTCCGCGACGACCGGCCCCGCCAGCCGGGTCATCAGGTCGTGCCAGCCGATCGGCCGGTCCGGCGGGTGCTCGCGGCTGTCGTGGCGGTCGCCTTCCAGCGCCGTGAAGTCCACCCCGCCCACGAAGGCGACCTCGTCGTCGACGACGACCAGTTTCTCGTGGTGGCAGTGCATCGTCCGTTCGCGGGCGTCCAGGACGCACCGGACGGCGGTGTTCTCGGTGAACTTCCGTTGCTCCGCACGGACCAGCCCGCGGGTGGGCTGGAAGGCGGGCACCGGTGGGCCTGCCCACAGGAGCAGGCGCACGTCCACGCCGCGCTGGGCGGTCGAGGCGAGGAGGTCGCGCAGAGTCGGGGCGTCCGGTTCGCGGGTCAGCCGGAAGTCCGGGCTGGCGTGCCAGTTGGCGATGTGCACGTGGGACTTGGCGCCGCGGATGGCGGCCGCGATGGCGGGCAACGCTTCTTCGCCGTCGACGAGCACCTCCAGCCGGTTGCCGTGCCGGGTGGCGGCCCGCCCGCCGAACCGGTCCTCGGTCCCGGTGGGTTCGAGCACCTCGCCCCAGCCGAGCCTGCGCAGGCGGCGTTCGTGGTGGGCGCAGAGCGCGTGCTCCAGCGCGTCGCCGAGCCGTTCGTCCACCTTGTCCAGGAGTGAGCGGAACGTCGTCATCCCTCAATGTCACTACAGATCCGGCGGGCTCGCCGGGCAAGATTGCCGGATGAACAGGGGACGCGAGGCGCTGCGCGGTTGGGAAGAAACGTGGTCCGCCGCGTTCGCGGCGCGTGGTCACCGGGTGGTGATCGAGGTCGAACCGGCGGTGGAGCCACCCGCGAGCGCGCTGTGGCACTGGTGGATCACCTTCCGCGCGGGCGACGCGGAACTGGACGCGATCGCGGCGCCCGAGCCGGAGGCACTGGCCTTCGAGGACCAGCGGGGCGCCTTCGAAGAGGTGATCCCGCTCAGCGAGGTGGCGGCCCACGTGCTCCGGTGGTTGACGGATGATGTCGGGTAGTGGGGGCGGACCCGCTGGGCTGCGATCGCCCGGCGCTCGTCGGGCGGTGCACGGCGTCTGGTGTGCGGCAGCGGTTTTGGGTGGAGGTGGTCCCGTTCGGCCGGATGGTGGCCCAGGTACTCCGGTGCGTGGCGGGTCGGCCGGCCTGGTGCAGGGCATCATCGACGACGTGCCCACCGTCGCCGAGCTGATCCAGCGCATCGTCACCGAGGCGTGCGAGCTCATCGCCGGGCGGCTGGCCGTGGTGCTGCGCTAGGCAGGGCGCGCCCGGCCTCGCTGAACACCTCCCGCATCCAGCGGTGCTCCGGGTCGTCGTCGTGCGCCGGGTGCCACCACAGCGCCTCCACGAGCGGCACCGGTTCGAACGGGCACGGCAGGACCCGCACACCGTCCAAACCGGACAGCCGGGCCGCGAGGTGGCCCTGGATCAGCCCGATCCGGTCCGTGCCCGCGACCAGGTGGGGGAGCGCGAGGAAGCTCTCCACGACGGCGGTCACCCGCGGTTCGATCCCGAGCGCCTGCAGCTGCCGTGCGACGGTGGTGAACGCGGTCGCGGACAGGTAGGTGAACACCCACGGCAGCTTCCGCAGGTCGTCCATCGTCAGCGCGTCGCCGACCTGCTCGTTCGCCGTCGCCACGACGCAGCACCAGGTGTCGGAGAACAGGTCCACGTGCGGGGCGCCGTGCAGGAACCCGTGCGGCAACAGCACCGCGTCCGCCCCGCGCAGGCTCTCCGGCGCCTGGTCGACGACCGGCGGTGAGGCGGGCTCGAACCGCAGCCGCATCCCGGGCGCGCGCTCGTCGAGGATCGCGCCGACCGCGCCGCCCAGCACGGCCATCACGTAGTCCGACCCGAGGATCCGGAACTCCCGGTCCGAGGTCGCCGGGTCGAAACCCGGGTGGCGGCTGAACGCCTGCCGGACCCCGGTCAGCGCCGCCTCCGCGCGCGGTCGCAGCTGCGCGGCCAGCGGCGTCAGCTCGTAGGCGTTGCCCTTGCGGACCAGCAGCTGGTCGCCGAAGTGCCGCCGCAACCGCGCCAGCGACGAGCTCAGCGCGGGCTGGCTGAGCCCGAGCCGGGCGGCTGCGCGCGTGACGCTCTTCTCCCGCAACAACATGTCGAGGGGGACGAGCAGGTTCAGGTCCAGGTTCGTGAGGTTCATCGTCTCCCTCTTCGCTCGCCGTTGACCCGGGGACGCGGAGCAGTCTACGCTAAAAATCCGAATCAAGATTCTGAATTTATTTTGACCGACCACTGGAGGTCGCTGTGCACTTCTCCGCGTTCCTGACCACCCGGTCCGCAGGCCCGGCGGACGACCGGCCCGTCATCGAGGCGATGGTCGACCACGCGGTGGAGGTCGAACGGCTCGGTTTCGACGCCGTCTTCCTGCCCGACCACCACTTCACCGGCTACGCGCCACCGGCCAGCGACCCGGTGGTGTTCGCCGCCTACCTCGCCGCGAAGCTGCCCCGGCTGCACTTCGGGTTCTCCGTGCAGACCATCCCGCTGCACCACCCGGTGCGCTTCGCCGAGCGGCTCAACCTCATCGATCAGCTCACCGACGGCAAGGTCCTCGTCGGCACCGGCAGCGGGACGACGCCCGAGGAGATGATCGGGCTCGGGATCAACTACAAGGACACCGCGCAGCTGTCGGTGTCCAATCTGGAGATCGTGGAACGGCTGTGGGCCAAGAAGATCTCCGACCCGCCGGTCGAGTTCGACAACGGGCACTACCGCGGCTCGGTCGTCTCGCGGATCGTGCCCGCCCCCTACTCCGCGGACGGCCCGCAGCTGATGTCGGTGGCCGCCCGCCCGTCCAGCACGCAGCGCGCCGCCGACAAGGCCCAGCCCGCGTTCATCCTCGCCTTCACCCCGCCGACCATCGACGACGGACGGCCGCTGGAGCACCTGCGCCGCTACTTCCAGGCCTACCGCGAAGCGCTCGAAGCGGCCGGGCACGACGAGGCCCGCGTCGCCCGCGCCTTGGAGTGGACCACGCACACCTACCAGCACGTGCACCTCGCCGAGACCGACGAGCAGGCCGAGGAGGAGCTGCAGCTGCTGATGGAGCAGTACCAGGAGGCGATCGAGCGCGAGCACGTCGCGAACGCGGCCGCCGAGCGGATCACCGGCGTGGCGCTGCCCCCGCCGCCGGACGCCCGCAAGCCCGGCTACCAGCGCACCTGGTGCCTGTGGGGCAGCCCGGAGACCGTCACCGAGCACCTGCGCGAGATCGCGGACATCGGGATCGGCAACGTGCTGGGCGGTTTCCTCGGCGGCCCGCTGACCCCGGAGCGCGTCGCGTTCGGCCGGCGGTCCCTGGAGCTGTTCGCAACGCGCGTCATGCCCCGCTTCCGGGCCGCGGCGTGACCGGCGCGCTGGACACGGCGCGCAAGGCGGCGCTGACGGCGGGGGAGACCGGGTACCGCACCCCGGCCGAACCCGCCGCCGGGCTGCGTCCGGTCCACCTGGTCGACGGTCCGCTCGGCCTGGTCAGCCCGACCTTCGACGAGCGCGAGACGTCGTTGCTGCTGCCCAGTGGCATCGCGCTGGGCGCCACCTGGGACCCGGACGTGGTGCGCTCGGTCGCGGCGGCGGAGGGCTCGGAGGCCCGCCGCCGCGGCTTCGACGCCGTGTACGCGCCCAACCTCAACCTGGCGCGCACCGGGCTGTCCGGGCGGACGTTCGAGATGCTGTCGGAGGATCCGCTGCTGGCGGGGGTGCTCGGCGCGGCGTTCGTCGAAGGCCTGCAGGGACAGGGCGTCGCCGCGGTGCCGAAGCACCTGGTGTGCAACGACACCGAGACCGAACGGCAGCGGATGAGCGCCGATGTCGACGACACCGCCCTGCGCGAGGTGTACCTGCGGCCGTTCGAGCACGCGGTCCGGGCCGGTGCGTGGGCGTTGATGACCGCGTACAACCGCCTCAACGGCGCACCCTGCGCCGCGCACGCTGAGCTGCTGGCGATCGTGAAGGAGGAGTGGGGTTTCGACGGGCTCGTGGTCTCCGACTACTTCGCCCTGCGCGAGACCCTCGGCCCCGCGCTCGCCGGGCTCGATCTGGAGATGCCCGGCCCGGCCATCCACTTCGGCGCGCGCCTGGCCGAGGCGGTGGAGCGCGGGGAGGTGCCGCGGGAGCGGCTGGACGACGCCGTGACGCGGCTGCTTCGCCTGGCCGCCCGGGTGGGTGCGCTGGAGGGGAGCAGCCGCCAGGTCACCGCGCCCGTGGTGCCGCCGGAACGTGCTCACCAGGTGCTGACCGACGCGGCCGTGGCGTCGTTCGTGTTGTGCCGCAACGACGACGTGCTTCCGCTGGAGCCGGGCGTCCGGCTGGCGGTGATCGGGCCGAACGCGGACCGGCCCTGCTACCAGGGCGCGACCTTCGGCCGGATCCGGCCCGCGGGCGGCGCCACCACGCCGCTGGATGCGCTGGGCAAGCGCTTTCCTGGCGGTGTGATGCACGAACGCGGGGTGGACAGCGTCCCCGCGGCGACGCTGGGCGCCTTCGACGTGTCCACTCCGGACGGGCGGCCGGGCGTGCTGCTGGAGCACTTCCGCGGCGGCGAGTCGGTGCTGTCCGAGGTGCGCGGAGACAGCGCGTTCATCTGGTTCGGCGAAGTGCCCGGCGCGGGGCCGACGACCGAGCCGGGGGTGCTGCGGCTGACCGCCGTGTTCACGCCTGAGGTCGCCGGGCGGTGGACGTTCGGCGCGGGCGGTTCGGGCGCGACGGTGCTGTCCGTCGACGGGGTGGTCCTGGCTTCGCGGCCGGCTCCCGCTCCGGGCGACGTGATGGGGCAGGTCGCCCGGGCGGAAACCACCGGCGCCGGGATCGAGCTGCGGGCCGGGGAGCCGGTGACCGTGGTCGCCGAGATGACCTCGGCGGGCAGCCGGGTGCAGGCGCTGACGGTGTCGTGCACCCCGCCGCCGGAACCGGGCGCGCTGGCCCGTGCCCGGCAGGCGGCGGCGGAGGCTGACGTGGTGGTCCTCGTGGTCGGGGACGAGCTGGAAACCTCGCGCGAGAGCCGGGATCTGGCGACCTCGGCGCTGCCGGAGGCACAGCAGGAGCTGATCCGCGAGGTGGGCCGCGTCAACCCGCGGACCGTGGTGGTCCTCAACGCGGGACGGCCGGTCGACGCGCCCTGGGCGGGCGATGTCGGCGCGGTGCTGCAGGGCTGGTTCGGCGGGCAGGGGTTCGCCGACGCGCTGGCCAGGGTCCTCGCGGGCGACGACGAACCCGGCGGCCGGATGCCGGTCACCGTCCCGCTGCGCGACGAGGACCGGTCCACGCACGGCGAGAAGCTGGACGCGGACCTGCGCCGGGACTACCGCGCCGCGGAGCCCACCGGGTACCGGCACCTGGCCCGCACCGGGAGGCGGGCGCGGTTCGCCTTCGGCTCCGGGCTCGGATACACGACGTTCCGCCTCGGCCCCGCCCGGCTGGACGGCGACCTGGTGCGGCTCGACGTGACCAACACCGGCCCGCGGCGCGGCCGGGAGGTGGTGCAGGTCTACGTCCGCGCGCCGGGCGAGGCGGACGCGCGGCTGGCGGGCTTCGCCGGGGTGCGGCTGGAGCCGGGGGAGACGGCCGAGGTGGCGGTCGCCCTGGAGGAGCGTGTGTGGCAGCGGTGGCGCGATGGCGGGTGGGTGGTGCCACCGGGTGGGCACGAGGTGCTCGTGGGCCGCTCGGCGGAGGAGATCACGCAGGCGCTGACCCGGAAATGGTGACGGTGGTGGTGGGGGATCGGCGTCCCCCACCACCGGCCGGTCAGCCGTCACGGCATCGGCCTGGCCGTGGGGCATGGGCAGCAGGGTGGACGCCGCACGGGTGGAACTCGCGATTGGTCTGGCTCCGTCAGCCGCCGAAGCTCATGTTCACGTCGCTGACGAACCAGGCCGTGCCCAGCTGCCGCAACGCGAGGTTGAGCTGGAACGACTCGCCACCGGTGGCGCCGATGAGCTGCAGGTCCCGCAGCGAGTGCCCGTTCACGAGCACGTCCGTGTCCGGCACCAGCGCCGTCTGACCCTGCGGCGTGATGTCGGCGACCGTGACCTGCGCCGGCAGGGTCACGACGTCCTTCCGCCACGCCTCGCGCAGGCCGTCGAGCGTCGAACCGGCCTGGGTGCACATCTCCGGGCTCACCCGCTGCGGCGGTTCCGTGCTCTCGTCGACCATCAGCTCACACGCCGCGTCGTACCGGTTCTCCAGCACCGCGGCCACCCAGGCCGCGGTGGCGGCGGCCGGCGTCGTGGCGGCCACCTCCGCCTCCAGTGAGGGCGTGGCCGGCGACGGCGGGACGAGCTGCGCCTGGCCGCCGTCGCCGCACGCCGTCAGGCCGAAGACCAGCGCGACTCCCGCCGCGACACCGAGCACCGTGCGCACGCCCGGCCCGCGGCCGGTTCTGTCATACCTGGAAATGGGACTTCTCCGCTCGAACTCCGGTTGGGGGGAGGCGAACGATACCGTGCCCCGAAGCCGGTCCTTTGTGGACCAGCACGGGTGGCGCAGGCGGCGCAAGTGGTGCGGCCGGATGGCGCAACGGCCGTCCGGCCGCACCACGTCAGAGCGCGGCGGCGATCTCCGTGATCGCCCGCAGCGAGTCCGCCGAACCGGTCGTCGGCACGTACTCCAGCCCGAACGGTCCCGCGTAGCCCAGCTGCCGCAGCTCCCGCAGCTGCGCGGCCCAGTCGACGGTGCCGCTGCCCGGCTCGCCGCGGTCCGGCAGGTCCGCGATCTGCACGTGCGACACGACGTCGATCGCGCCGTCCAGTTCCCGTGCGGGCGTCTCGCCCATCTGCAGCGAGTGGTAGGCGTCGTAGAGGAGGGCGAGCCCGGGCGAGCCGACCGCGCGCACCGCGGCGACGCACTCGGCCGTGGTGTCGAACAGGGTGCCCGGGTGGTCGACGCGGGTGTTCAGGTTCTCCAGCACGATCGTCACGCCGTGCTCGGCCGCGACGTCCGCGCCCGCCTTCAGCGCCTCGACGACGATGCCGTGCTGCACGGCCCGCTTCCGGTAGGGCAGGCCGACCCCGGAACCGGTCACGATCCGGGTGCAGCCAAGGCGGTTCGCCACCTCCGCGGCGGCGCGGACGTGCCCGACGAACGCCTCGTGCGTCGCGGGGTCGGCGAGGGTGAGCCGTCCCTCGACGAGCATCGTGTGCAGCGTCGAGCCGGTGTCGGAGAGCGCTTTCTCGACGCGGTCGAGGTCCTTGTCGCTGTGCGACCAGATCTCCACCACGCCGAAGCCGTGGTCGGCGGCGGCGCGGATGCGGTCGCCGGTGTCGTCGCCGGTTTCCCGGAACAGCAGTTCGACGTTGACGGACAGGGGCAGTGACACGGGATCTCCCTCGATCAGCGGTTGGGGTCGAACAGGCGGCGGGCGTACCAGCCGTTCAGCATGGCGCTGCGCGCCGGGTTGGGCGTCTGCTCGCTCTCGAACACCGCCCAGCCGGACCAGTCGCGCAGCTGGGCGGCGACGGCGGGGAAGTCGACCAGCCCGCCGCGCGTGCCGCATTCGTAGAACCAGCGGTCGATCTCCCGCGCGCCGCCTTCGGCGAGCATGCTCGCCTCCGCGTGCGGCGCCAGCCGTTCACCGGCCTCGTCGACGTAGCGGGTGTCCTTGAGGTGCAGGTGGTCCACGCGGTCGAGGTGCCCGGACAGCACGCGCACCGGGTCGAGGCCGGCGACGGTGAGCTCGGCGGTGTCCACGGTCAGGCCCACCAGTTCGGGGTCGGTGCCGTCCAGCAGCTCCGCCAGGACCTTCTCGTCCGCGGCCGCGGACAGGCAGTCCACGTGCAGCGACACCCGGACGCCGGACTCCGCCGCCATCGCGCCGACCGCGTTCCACCCGTCGGCCGCGTCGCCGAGACGACCGTCGGTCAGCGCGCCGTGCCCGGGCAGAGCCCGCACCACGAGCCTGCCGGCGCCGGCCTCGGCGAGGAACTCCGTGAACGGCCGCAGCGACTCCACGATCGCGGCGTGCTGACCGGGGTCCAGGATGGACCGGCCGCGGCTGAGCTCCTCGTCGACCGGCTCACCGGGATCGACGTAGTACGAGCACACCTGGACGCCGATTTCCCGCACCAGGCCGAGGAAGGCGGTGGTGGAACCGTAGGTCGCCGCGATGGAGGACGGGCGGCCCAGCGGATCCCACCGGCCGGTGCCCGCCCGCAGTTCGACACCGGTGAAGCCGCACGCGGCGATCACCTTGAGCGCACGGCGGTGCTGTTCGGGGCGGGTGAAGTCGTCGAAGTTGGGTTTCCACTGGTTGATGGCGTAGCCGAGGCGGACGGTCATGCGCAGATCTCCGAGAGGACGTTGCGGGCGTACCACATGGACAGGGCGGTGGCCTCGGCGTAGTCGCCACCGATGTTGGCCTTGTCGTGCTCGACAGTGATCCAGCCGGTGTAGCCGGTGTCCCGGATCGCCCGCATCAGCCGCGGGAAGTCGACCAGCCCGCCCTCGGTGCCCATCTCGTGGAACCAGCGGTCGGTCTGCGGCGCCATCAGCTCGGCGTCCGGGCTGTGCCGGTACGCCTCCGTGGTGTCGACCTGGCGGGTGTCCTTGAAGTGGAACCCGGAGCAGCGCTCGTGCAGGTCCAGGAACAACGCGACCGGGTCGAGCCCGGCGATGCAGTGCTGTGCGGTGTCGCAGAAGAAGCTCACGTACCGCGGATCCGACCAGTCGTAGAACTTGCGGATGTCGGACTCGGTGCGGATCGCGCAGAAGAACTCGTGGTGCGCGGTCGTCCGCACGCCGAACTCGGTCAGCGTCATCTCGCCGACCCGGCTCCAGCACTCCGCCGCGGCCTTGATCTTGTCGTCGGTGACCGGCGCGGCGGCGGTGTAGAGGCTCGCCGGCATCACGATGAGGTTCTCGATCTCCAGCGCCTGCCACATCCCCAGCATCCGGCGCGTGCTCTCGACGATCTCGTCGTGCGTCCCGCGCACGTGCGGATCGGCCAGGCGCGGGTCGTACATGATGCCGCGGAACAGGTTCACGATCTTGTCGATGCCGTGGTCGCGCAGGTAGTCCTGGTAGTTCGCGACCGAGCCGAACATGCCGGTCAGCGCGAAGACCTGGAAGTCGAACATGTCCAGGCCCTCGAACCCGACCGCGCTGATCTGCTTGACGAAGTCGTCCATGTGGCGGCGGGCGGTGTACTGCGTCACGGGCCCGCGCGGGCTGTCGGCCCGCCAGTGGTCCATGTAGCTCCAGCGGAGCGCGGTCATCGTCGATCAACTCCAGAAGGTCGGGACTGTCATTGAAACATAATTAGGATTTTGATTCTAGTAATCGGCGCGGCAGGCCGAGGGCGCACAGCAGCCCGGTTGCGAAACACGCCGCGGTGGTCGTGAAGACCGGTGCGTACGACCCGCTGGCCGCCCTGGCGACGAGGGCGCCGAGCACGGCGGCGCCGACGGTCACCCCGGTCTCCCGCACGAACGCCAGTCCCGCCGTGACGGCACCGACCACCCGCGGGCCGCCCGCGTCCTGCGCCACCACGACGACGATCTGCATGAACAGCCCGGTGCCGAGGCCCAGCAGCGCGAGCAGGGCCGCGACGACGGGCAGGGGCGCCGCGCCGGTCCACGCCAGTGCCGCGGCCGCGCCGCCGGACAAGGCGCACCCCGCGACGGGGAACGGGCGCCACGCGCCCCACCGGCGGACCGCGAACCCGGAGGCGTTGACCCCGGCGACGATCCCGGCGGTGACCGGCAGCAACAGGAGCCCCGACGTGGTCGCCGAGGTGCGGTACACCTCCTGCACCCACGTGGGCACGTAGGCCAGCACGCCGAACAGGCCGATCCCGCCGGCCAGCGCCAGCAGGCAGCACAACCGCACCGTGCGGTCGCGCAACAGCGCCACCGGGAGGACCGGGTTCGCGGCGCGTCGCTCCCAGCCGAGAGCGACCGCGCCGGCGACCGCGGTGAGCGCCGCTCCCGTTGTCGTGGCGGCGTTCCAGCCGGTTTCGGCGGCCGCGGTGGAGACCAGGACGAGTCCGGTGGCCACCGTGGCGAGCAGGACCGCGCCGAGCGTGTCGAACCGCGTGCGCCCGGCGTGCCCGCGGCCGGCCGGGACGGCAGTCCGGACGAGCACGGCCGCCGCGGCCCCGAGCGGCAGGTTGAGCCAGAAGACCCAGCGCCAGGACGTGACGTCGGTGAGCCAGCCGCCGAGCAGGGGACCGGCGACCGTGGCGATCGCGTACACCGCGCCGAGCGGCCCGAGGAACGCGGCGCGCTCGCGGGCGGGCACGGCGCCGGCCACCACGGCCTGCGGCAGCACCAGCAGGCCGGCGCCGCCGAGGCCCTGCGCCAGCCGCGCGGCGGCCAGGAACCCGACGTCACCGGCGAACCCGCAGGCGGCGGACGCGGCCACGAACACCGCGACCGACAGGGCCAGCACCCGCCGGTGGCCGAACCGGTCGCCGAGCGCGCCTGCGGCAGGCATCGCGGCGGTCAGGGCCAGCGCGTACGCGGTGACGACCCACGAGACGCGCGAGGGCGCGCCCAGTTCGGCGACGATGGCGGGCAGCGCGGTCGCGACGATCGTCTGGTCGAGCGCACCGAGCGCCGTGACGAGCACGAGGCAGCCGAACAACGCGCGACGCCTGGTGCGGGGTGGAGCGAGGGGCACGGGACTCCCTGGGATGGCTGGATGCGTTGAGGTGTGGGGTGGTCGCGCCCACGGGTGGCGGGTGCCCGTTGTGGGGGTGGGGCGCGGCGGCGTCCTCGGGTGGCCGGGTGCGGTGAGGTGGGTGAACGGGCGCCCTCCGCGAGGTGCGGCGGCGGCCGGGTGAGGTGGGCGAACAGCGCCCGGGGCTGGGCGAGACACACGGACGACTCCCTGGGAGCGACGGCGGCGACCGGGCGCGGGGAGGGGTCGGCTCCCCGACGGGCGGCTCGCGGGCGCACCCCACCGTCGCCGCGGATTATGCACCACCCGCACCGCGGTCCGGCGGGCTCGGCGCAGCATTTCCGCAGGTCAAGCCCGCGGCATCGCTTCCGTGGATAAGCAGAATCCGAACTATGAATTTCCTTTATCCTGGTGACGTGCCGCATCGTGGTCAGGGTCTTCCCCGGCGCCACGACGGCGCCGTGTGCGCAAAGGAGCGGCACTGTGGACATCACCAGCGACGTCACCCCGCGGGTGACGCCCGGACACGCGGTCCGGCTCGGATGGCGGGAGAAGCTCGGCTACGGAGCGGGCGACCTCGCCTCGAACCTCTCCTGGAACCTGGTCGGCGGCTTCCTGCTCTACTACTACACGGACGTGGCCGTGGTGCCGGTCGCCGCGCTCGGCACCCTGTTCCTCGTCGCCCGCCTGCTGGACGCGATCATCGACCCGGCGATCGGCGTGCTGGTCGACCGCACGCGCTCGCGCTGGGGCAAGGCGCGGCCGTACCTGATCTTCGCGTCGATCCCGTTCGGTGTGCTCGGCGTGCTCACCTTCACCGTTCCGGACATCGGCGACACCGGGAAGCTGATCTACGCCTTCCTCACCTACCTGACGCTCGGCCTGCTGTTCTCGCTGGTCAACGTCCCGTACAGCTCGCTGCTGCCGATGATGACGCGGGACTCGCAGGAACGCATGCAGATGGGCGGGCTGCGCGCGATCGGCAGCTCGGTCGGGTCGATCATCGTCACCGCGGGCACCACGCCGTTCGTGGCCCTGCTCGGCGGCGGGAACGAGCAACGCGGCTGGACGATCGCCACTCTCATCTTCAGCGTGCTGTCCGTCGGGTTCTTCGTGTTCACCTTCCTGACCTGCAAGGAGCGCTACGCCCTGCCCCCGGAGACCGACGCGCTCCGCCCCGGCGCGGCGCTGCGGACGTTGTGGGGCAACAAGGTCTGGAAGATCACGTTCGTCTACGGCGTGCTCAACTTCGTGCGCCTGGGCATGGTGCTCGCGGTGACCGTCTACTTCGCACTCGCGGTGCTGCACGCGCCGTGGGCGATCTCGGTCCTGCTGCCGCTGGTGTCCGGCGCGATGATCGTCGGCGGGTTCGTCGCCCCGGCCTACTACCGGCGCTTCGGCAAGCGGCGCGGCAACGTCCAGGCGCTGGCCGTCGGGTTCGTGTTCTGGGCGGCGATGATGCCGCTCGAAAGCAACTTCCCGGCGTTCCTCACCTGCTACATCATCGGCACGCTGGCGATCAACCTGTCGATGGTCTCGATGTTCACCATGGTCGCGGACACGGTCGAGTACCAGCAGTGGCGGTTCGGCACGCGCAACGAGGGGCTGCTCTCGTCGGGCATCAGCTTCGCCACCAAGGTCGGCTCGGCGGTCGGCGCGGCCGCCGTCGCCTACGGGCTGGGCGTCGCTGGGTACACCCCCGGCGAGGCGTCCGGCTCGGCGCTCACCGCGATCCGCGTGATGTTCTACGGCGCACCGCTGCTGCTGATCGCGTTGCAGGCGCTGACGATGCTGTTCTGGGACCTCGACGGCAAGCACGAGCAGATGGCCGCGGACATCGACCGCGCCACCCGCGCGAAGGAGGAGGACTGACGTGAACCCGTCCGACGGCGCCGAATTCCGGCGGGCGCTCGGCCACTACCCGACCGGCGTCTGCGTGGTCACCGCCGGCGCCGGGATCGCGATGGTGGTCGGCACCTTCACCTCGGTGTCGCTGGACCCGCCGCTCGTGGGTTTCCTGCCCGACCGGGCCAGCACGTCGTGGCCGCGGATCCGGGAGACCGGGCGGTTCTGCGCGAACGTGCTGGCGGCCGGGCAGGAGGAGCTGTGCCGGGACTTCGTGCACAAGGCGCCGGACCGGTTCGCCGTGCACGGCCTGCCCGGCCCGGCGCCGTACGGGCCGCGCCTGTCCGGCACGGTCCTGCGGGTCGGCTGCGACATCGAGGCCGTGCAGCCGGCCGGCGACCACGAGCTGGTGCTGGGCCGGGTGCGCGTGCTGGAGGTCGACCCGGCGGCGGGCGAGCCGATGGTGTTCCTGCGTGGCCGCTACGCCGCGGCGGCGGTGCCGGCGTGATCCCGGTGTCGCCCGCGGTGACCGGCGTGCCGTACGGTCGGCCCGTGGAGAGCGTGAACGCCCGGGTCCGGGAGCCCAAGCAGGAACGCAGCAGGCTGTCGTTCGACAAGGCGCTGGACGCGGTGGTCGCCTTGCTGGCCGAGCACCGCTCGGACTCCTTCACCCTCGCCGACGTCGCGCAGCGCGCCGGCGTGTCCACCGGGTCGATCTACGGCCGGGTGAGCAGCAAGGACGACCTGATCCGCACCGCGCACGCCCGCGAAATGGAACGGATCGCCGAGGAGCAGCGCGCCGCGTTCGCCGCCGAGCCGCCGTCGGGGGAGACGTTCGGCGAAGCGGTCGAGCGGGTCATCGGCACGGCCGCGGAGCTGTTGCGCCGCAACGCTGCCGTGCTCGGCCCGTTCATGCTGCTGGCCAACACCGACCCGCAGATCGCCGAGCTGGGTGGTGCGGCGCACGCGGAGCTGCGGGACGCGTTCGTCGCCGCGCTCGCCCAGCGCGAGGACGAGATCGGCCACCCCGATCCGCACCGCGCGCTGGAGTGGAGCTTCACCGTCGTGTACAGCGTGCTGGCCCGATGGCTCGCGCTGGGCAGCACGCAGCAGGCCTCCGGCGAGGGTGAGTGGTCGGACATCCTGGCCGACCTCGCGCGGATGGTGGTGGCGTTCCTGACGCAGCCGGAACCGGCGCCCAGGAAGCGCCGGCGCTAGCACATCCCGCGGATGGCGCTGGCTTTTCCGCGCCCGCAAAACTAGAATCATCATTCTGAATCTGAACCAGGAGGAACCGGTGACCGCTCCACCCGACCGCCCGCGCCGCGGCGTGAGCCTGTATTCCTTCCAGGAGGAGTACTTCCTGCGCACCATGTCCGTCGAGGACTGCGTCGCCGCCGCCGCGGCCATGGGCGCCACGGGGATCGAGATCATCCCCGAGCAGTCCATCCCCGGCTACCCGGTCGTGACCGACGAGTTCGCCGAGCGGTGGCACGGCTGGATGGCCGCCTACGGCACGACCCCGGTCGCCACCAACGCCTTCCTCGACACCAGACTCCATCCGGACCGCTGGCTCACCCTCGACGAGCAGGTCGCCTCGGTGCGCCGCGACATCGACATCGCCGTCCGGCTCGGCGCCGGCATCGTCAAGGCCACCATCAACTTCTCACCCGAGGTGATGGCCGCGGCCGCGCCGTACGCCGAGGACCGGGGCGTCCGGCTGCTGCTCGAAGTGCACGCGCCTTTCCACTTCTCCCACCCGTGGATCCTCGAGCACCTCGAAGTGATGCACCGCGCCGGGCCGCACGTGCTCGGGCTGATGCCGGACATGGGCGTGCACGTCCGGCGCTTCCCGCGCGTGGTCAGCGAACGCGCGCTGCGCGACGGCGCGGATCCCGCGCTGGTCGACTACATCGTGCGGACCTACGACGACCACGGCGACACCCACGCGCTGATGGACATCGTGAACTACCGCGGCGGCGGGCCGGTCGAGTTCGGGCTGGCGCGCCAGGCCACCCACTACATCTGGACCGAGCCCAAGGACATGCTGGAGCACCTGCCGTTCATCGGGCACGTGCAGGCGAAGTTCTACGAGATGACCGACGAGGGGTACGAGTACAGCATCCCCTACGACGAGATCGTGCCGGTGCTCGCCGGTGGCGGGTTCACCGGCTACCTGTCCAGCGAGTACGAGGGCAACCGGCACATCCAGGACGCCCACCCCGTCGACAGCGTCGAGCAGGTGCGCCGCCAGCAGGAGATGCTGGCGCGGCTGCTCGGCGAGTGAGGAGACCCCCGATGTTCGACCAGTACATCGTGTGCGGCCTGCGTGCCCGCGAACGGTCCGGCGGCGAGGTGGAGGTGCGGATGCCCTACTACCGCGGGCTGTTCCTGTCCATGGTGGAGGCCGTCGACCTGGTGCTCGACGGGGTCTCGGTGCCGCCCGAGCGCACTACGTTCACCGTGCACGGCAACACCTACACCTTCGCCGAGCTGCCCGGGATCACCGGCGACCGGTGGGAGATGGGGGAGCGGGCGGTGCTGGGTTTCGACACCGGTGAGCCGCTCGCGCCGGGAGAGCACGACGTGGAAGTGTCCGTGCGCCTGCGCATCTCCTACATGCCGGTGCCCGGCGGCGGGCGCGACCGCAAGCGGCTGGTGGCGGCGTGAGGGACTTCCCCGGCGCGGTGGACGTGGCGATCGTCGGGAGCGGACCGTGCGGCGCCGCGTACGCGCGGATCCTGTCCGAGCAGCGCCCGGACCTGCGGCTGGCCACGTTCGAGACCGGGCCGCTGCTGGCCGACCCGCCCGGCGGGCACGTCAAGAACATCGCCGATCCGGTTGCGCGGGAGCGGGCGCAGCGGCGGTCGGAGGGCCCGGGCGGTGCGCCGCGCGGACGGCCGGGGACGTTCCTCCTCGGCGGTGACGCGCTGCCCGCCGCGGCCATGTCCAGCAACGTCGGCGGGATGGGTGCGCACTGGACGGCCGCCTGCCCACGGCCGGGTGAGAGCGAGCGGATCGGGTTCCTGCCGGACCTGGACGATCTACTCGGCGAGGCGGAACGGCTGCTCGGGGTGTCCGCGCACGCCTTCGACGACGCGCCGTTCGCCGCGGAGGTCCGCAAACGGCTCTCGGCCGAGTTCGACCCCGGCCGCGGCGAGGACCGGCGGGTGCGGCCGATGCCGCTGGCCGTGCGGTGCGAGCCGGACGGGTCGCTGGTCTGGTCCGGGGCCGACGTCGTGTACGGCGAGGCGACCCGGCGCAACCAGCGGCACACGTTGTTCCCCGAGGCGCTGGTGACGCGTGTGCTCGTCGAGGACGGCCGGGTGGCGGGCGTGCTGGTGCGCGATCTGCGGGACGGCGGCGAGCACCAGGTCCGCGCCGCGCGGGTCGTGGTCGCGGCCGACGCGCTGCGCACGCCGCAACTGCTGTGGGCGTCCGGGGTGCGGCCGCCCGCGCTCGGCCGGTACCTCAACGACCAGCCGCAGGTGGTGTTCGCGGTGCGATTGCGCGACGTCGGGCCGGCGGACACCGATCCGCGGGGCCGGTCGCGGATCGTGCGGCAGAGCGGGGTGAGCTGGGTGCCGTTCACCGACGCCGAGCCGTTCCACGGCCAGGTGATGCAGCTCGACGCGTCCCCGGTGCCGCTGGCGCCGGACGACGTGCCGGCGCCCGGGTCGATCGTCGGGCTCGGCTGGTTCTGCGCCAAGGACGTGCGGGCCGAGGACCGGATCGTGTTCGACGACGCGGCACGCGACGGCTACGGCATGCCCGCGATGCGCATCGAATACGGGCTCACGCCGCGGGACGAAGCCGCGCTGGACGCCGCCCGCGCCGCCGTGCGCCGGGCCGCTTCGGCCCTGGGCGAACCGCTGGACGACGAGCCGATCACGCTCGCCGCCGGCGCCTCGCTGCACTACCAGGGCACCGTCCGGATGGGACTGGCCGATGACGGAACCTCGGTGTGCGACCGGGATTCGCGCGTGTGGGGGGTCGAGGGGCTGCACGTGGCGGGCAACGGCGTCATCCCGACGGCGACCGCCTGCAACCCGACGCTGACCTCGGTGGCGCTGGCCGTCGCCGGCGCCCGGCGCATCGCGGAGGAGATCTGATGGACGTGTCGAAGATCGCGACGGTGGTTCCGGTCGCCGACCTGGCCGGCGCCGTCACCACGTGGACGCGGCTGCTGGGCGCGGAGCCGACGTTCGTCGACGGCGACCGGTGGGCGCAGTTCGACGTGGCCGGGGCGCGGGTGGCGCTGGCCGGGACCGACAGCGTGACGTCGCACCCCGCACTGCTGCTGCGGGTCGCCGATGTGACGGCCGCCCGAGCCGAGGCCGCGGCGGCGGGCCTGAAGACCGGCGAGGTCGAAGACGGCCCGCACGAGCTGCGGTGTCTGGTGTGGACGGACGAGGGCGCCGAGGTCGTGCTGCACAGTGGCAAGGCGGGCTGATCCCGGGTGGGTGCGGTGCTCCCTCGTTGCCCGCCTGCGCGGGGAGCACCCTGGGGGCATGGAGAACCACGACTTCGTCGGCATGTGGGTCACCGCCGACGGCCACATCCGTCAGGAACTGCTGCCCGACGGCCGCTACGACGAGGCCCGCGGCAACCGGAAGAGCGCCTACACCGGCAGCTACACCGTGACCGGCAACCATATCGACTACGTGGACGACACCGGCTTCACCGCGACCGGCGACGTCCGCGACGGCGTGCTCTACCACGAGCACCTCGTCCTCTACCGGGAGAGCTGACCGGCGCGGCGGGGCTACCCTGACCGCATGAAGAGGACGTCGTTCGCGAACTGGCCGTGCTCCATCGCCCGGTCCCTGGACCTGCTCGGCGACGCGTGGACGTCCCTGGTGCTGCGCGAGGCCTTCTACGGCGTCCGCCGGTTCGACGACTTCCAGCAGTCGCTGGGCATCGCGCGCAACACGCTCACCGACCGGCTGCGGCGGCTCGTCGAGGAGGGGCTGCTGGAGCGGCGGCCCTACCAGGACGAGCCCCGCCGCCACGAGTACCTGCTCACCGAGAAGGGGCGCGACTTCTTCGGGGTGCTCGCCGCGCTGTCCAGGTGGGGCGACCGCTGGCTGGCCGGGGAGGAGGGCGCGCCGATCACCTTCCACCACGAGACGTGCGGCCACGACACCCACGCCGAGGTCGTCTGCGCGCGGTGCGGCGAGCCGCTGGGCGCGGACGACACCCGGATGCGGCTCGGGCCCGGGTTCCCGGAGCGGCTCAAAAGCAGGCCGGACGTCCGCGACAGGTTCTTGACAAGCTGAGTCTCATTACGCAACTGTAGTGGCCGGGCCCCGCGACGACGAGGAGGACGGCCGGCGATGGAGTGGACGGGCGCGCGCTACGCGGACACCCCGACGGTGGAGGTGCGGACCTGGGTCGACGCCCCGCCGGAGCGGGTCTGGGCGCTGGTCTCCGACATCGGCCTGATGCCCGCGATGAGCGACGAGCTGCAGTCGGTCGAATGGGTCGACGGCGCCACCGGTCCGGCCGTGGGCGCCCGGTTCGTCGGCCGCAGCAAGCACGAGGCGCTCGGGGAGTGGGCCACCACGTCGGAGATCGTCGAGTTCGAGCCGGGGCGGGTGTTCGCCTGGGCGGTCGGGGATCCCGCCGAGCCCAGCGCGACGTGGCGGTTCCGGGTGGAACCCCGCGACGGCGGCACGGAGCTGTCGCAGTGGATGCGGCTCGGCCCGGGGCGGTCCGGGCTGTCGCTGGCGATCGACCGGATGCCGGAGAAGGAACAGAAGATCGTGTTCGTGCGGATGCGCGAGTTCGAGCGCAACATGACCGCGACGCTGGAGTGCCTCAAGAAGCGCGCGGAAGCCTGATGCGCACGGCGACGACCGTCGAGGCCTCGAGCGGGTTCGGCGAGGTGAAGGACTTCGTGGTGGAGGCCGAGAAACTCGGTCTCGACGTCTGCTGGGTCGCCGAGGCGTGGGGCTCCGACGGGCCGTCCGCACTGGGGTACTTCGCGGCGCGCACCGAGCGGATGCTGCTGGGTTCGGGGATCATGCAGCTCGGCACCCGCACGCCGGTCGCGGTGGCGCAGACCGCGATCACACTGTCCAATCTGTCCGGTGGGCGGTTCCTGCTCGGGCTGGGCGCCTCCGGTCCGCAGGTGATCGAGGGCCTGCACGGGGTGCCGTTCGCGCGGCCGCTGGCGCGGATGCGGGAGACCGTCGAGATCGTGCGGCGGGTTCTCGCGGGTGGCAAGATTTCCTACTCCGGCAGCGAATTCCAGATCCCGTTGCCCGGCGGGGACGCGGTGCCGATGCGGCTGTCGATGCGCGCCGAGCACGAGATCCCGGTCTACCTGGCGACGTTGTCACCGGCGATGCTGCGGCTGACCGGCGAGATCGCGGACGGCTGGCTCGGCACGAGTTTCGTCCCGGAAGGCGCGGCGGAGGCGTATTTCGCGCACCTGGACGAAGGGCTGGCGCGCAGTGGCCGCACCCGGGCGGATCTGGACGTGTGCCAGGGCGCGGAGGTGGCGTTCGCGCCGGACGAGGACGCGCTGCGGGAGATGGTGGCCGGGCGGAAGAAGGAGCTGGCGTTCAGCCTCGGCGGGATGGGCTCGGCGTCGACGAACTTCTACAACCGGGCCTACAGCAGGCAGGGCTGGGCCGACGTCGCGGCCGAGGTGCGGAATCGTTGGCAGGCCGGGGATCGCGATGGCGCGGCCGCGCTGGTGACCGACGAGATGGTGCTCGGCACGACGCTGATCGGCACCGAGCCGATGGTGCGGGAGCGGCTGCGCGTGTGGCGGGACGCCGGTGTGGACACCGTGCGCCTGTACCCGGCGGGCGACACGCTGGACGCCCGTCTGGCGACGCTCGCCAGGGCGATCGAGCTGGTGCGGGAGCTTTCGCCCGCAGCGAAAGGGAGTGCACCGCCGGCGCCGTGACGTCTACCGTGGACGGACATGGAAACCTTGAGCGGCACGGCCGCTGGTGTCCCGTACATGGCGTTGCCGCCGGCCGGGGGTGGTCGCGCGCCGTTGATCGTGACCTGGCACATGCTGGACGCGCCGCGAACGGACGCGGCGTTCGCGGCCGCGTTGCCGATGCTCGGGGTGCCGGCGTGGCGGGTCCACCTGGCCATGCCGATGTGCGGCGCGCGGATGGTGGACGGCCGCCTGGACGCGGCGATCGAGCTCGCCCGGCGGGACGTTCTGCTGGCGTTTCTGGCGCCGTTCGTCCGCCAGGCGGCCGGGGAACTCCCGGCCGCCCTGAAGGAACTTCGCGAGCAACTGCCGGTCGACGATGGCCCGGTCAGTGTGCTCGGAGCCTCGCTCGGTGGAGCGGTGGCGCTCGAAGTGCTTGCGGCGCAACAGGTTCCGATTCGCTCGGCGGCGCTGGTGAACCCCGCCGTGCGGTTGCGGTCGGTGGTCCCGCTGACCGAGGGCCTCGCCGGACGCCCGTACCGGTGGACGGAGGAGGCGCACCGGGTGGCGGACTCGTTCGACTATGTCGCGCGGGCCGGGGAGCTGGCTCCGGTGCCGCTGCTGCTGGTGAGCGGCGAGCGGGACCACCCGGACCTGCGTGCGGACGCCGCTGCGCTGGTCGCCCGGCTGGCGGACGCGGAGCTGGTCGACGTGCCGGAGCTGGCGCACCCGCTGGCGGAGGAACCGGGGCTGGAGCCCGCGCCTCAGCTGCCGACAGCGAAGGCGGTCGACGAGGTGCTGACGAGCTGGTTCACCGGGCAGCTCGCCGGCTGAGAAGCCACGGCCCCTGCCCGCCAGCGCCGCGGCGGACCGCTCGGCCTGCCGGGCGCCCGGAGCGGAGTTGGCGGCCCGACACCTGGGTGGGCGCCCCGGTCAGTGGTCCCAGGTCAGCAGCATCCGCTCGGGGCCTCGGGTGGACAGCCCCTCCTTCCAGTCGATTCCGGCCTCGCCGTCGGCGAAGCGCAGGCCGGGCAGCCTGCGGAGCAGCGTGTCGAGCGCGACCTGCAGTTCCATGCGGGCCAGGGGCGCGCCCAGGCAGTGGTGCACGCCGTGGCCGAAGCCGATGTGCGAGGTGTCCTGGCGGCGCAGGTCGAGTTCGTCGGGGTCGGCGAAGACCCGTTCGTCCCGGTTCGCCGACGCCAGCGCGGGCAGCACGGCCTCGCCCGCGCGCACCAGCACCCCGCCCAGCTCGATGTCCTCCGTCGCGTACCGGGCGATGCCGGCGCCGAGCCCCAGCGGCACGAACCGCATCAGCTCCTCGACCGCCTTCGGCACCAGGCTCAGGTCGGCGCGCAGCACGGCCAGCTGGTCGGGGTGCGTCAGCAGCGTGTAGACGAAGTTGGGGATCTGCGACGCGGTGGTCTCGTGCCCGGCGACCAGCAACGCCATCGCGAGCATCACCAGTTCCTCTTCGGACAGCCGGTCCTCGTTGTCCCGCGCGGCGACCAGGCCGCTGAGGAGGTCGTCCCGCGGCTCGGCGCGGCGCTGGGCGATCAGGCCCTCCAGGTAGGCGCGCATCCTGCCGGTGCAGTCCACCACCTCCTCGGGGGTGAACTTCGTGGTGGACAGGAACGCGTCGGACCAGTGGCGGAAGTCCACGCGGTCCTCGTAGGGCACGCCGAGCAGCTCGCAGATCACGGTCACCGGCACCGGCAGCGCGAACGCCTCGACCAGGTCGGCGGGCGGCCCCTGGTCGATCATCGCGTCAACGAGCCCGTCGGCGATCTCCCGCACCCGCGGCCGCAACTGCTCGATCCGCCGCACCGTGAAGGCCTTCGTGACCAGCCGGCGCAGGCGGCTGTGGTCCGGCGGGTCCATGCTGAGGATGCCGCCGGGCTGCGAAGGCTGCGGCCGCATGCGGGGTTCGTCGTGCTGGAGGCTCGCGGCGCGGCTGAACCGCGGGTCGCCGAGCACGACCTTCACGTCCTCGTAGCGGGTGGCCAGCCAGCCCGGTTCGCCGTACGGCAGCCGGACCCGGGTGAGTGGCTCGTTCGCGCGCAGGTTCGCGAACATCGGCTCCACGTCCAGCCGCTCCGGCAGGCTGAACGGGTAGCTCCGGGGTTCCGCGGTGGTCATCAGCGACTCCTCGACGGGTGAATTTCGCCCGAATCATTCCGACATGTGGTGTTTTTCCAACACCTGTCGGAGACCATTAGACTGATCCGGTGTCCGCCCCGCAAGTACCCGATCGCCGTAGCCGCCGGTCACGGTCCGCGCTGGAGGCCGCGCTGCTGGAGCTGATCGCCGAGCGCGACCTGGGTCAGATCTCGGTCTCCGACCTGACCAAGCGGGCGGACGTCAACCGCTCCACGTTCTACGAGCACTACACCGACGTGCACGACCTCGCGGCGGCCGCGTGCACGGACATGTTCGACGAGCTGGTCGCCGCCGCGCACGTGCTGCTGCCGAACGAGGACCCCGCGCCGATCGACGCGCTGGCCAGGATCTTCGTGCACGTGGCGGAGCACGCGCGGCTGTACGGCGCGTTGCTCGCCGGCAGTGCCCGGGTGATCAACCACCTGCACCACCGCCTCGCGATCGCCATCCACGTGCACCTGACCGGCACCGGAGCCCCTACCCACGCCGACGACCCGGCGGAAATCCCGCACGACCCGGCGGCGGCGCTGCTGGCGGGCGCCCTGCTGGGGACCGTGATGGACTGGCTACGCCGCGGCTGCCCCGGCAAGCCGGAGGGCCTCGCGGCGGAGATCTGGCCGCACCTGGTGGCGGCGGGTTCGGTGGGGCGCTGATCCACTCGCCATCGGACTCCGGAGCCGCCGCGGTGGGACTGTCGCCGTCTAACGCTGGCTACGTGGTCCCCGCCTGCGGATGCCCGTCGCCAGCGCCGCGCCGCCGAACAGGAGGGCGCCCGCTGCGCCCGCGACCGCCGTCAACTGCCGCACTGTCCGGCCGCTGTCGCACACCGTGCTCAGCGCCGGACGTGCACCGGGGAAGTACTGGTCGTACGTCCCCTTCGCGGCGGCACCCGGGTCCTGGTCGGGTTCGTGCAGCGCGGTGCCGCAGGTGATCCCGGCCGCCGAGACCTCCGAGGTCGCCGCCCACACCGCCAAGCCTGCGCACAGCGCCGCCACGAGAACGAGACCGCCGATGATCGCCCGCACCCGCGGCAGTGTAATGCCCCGATCAGTTCGCGATCAGTCGCGATCAGGGCCACGAACCGGCTCGCCGGCGGGACGGCACGGCGACGCGGAACTGGGAGAAGCACTCACCGCGGGCGGTCGCCGGCAGGAAGCAGCTACCCCGGCGCCGGAACCAAGACGACCACACCGCGCCGGGCTATCCGGTCTCCAGCCGCTGCGCGATCGGGCCCCGGGCGGGAGCCGGCGCGTCCTTGGGCAGCTTCTCCACGGCGCGCGCGAACTCGTCCCAGTTCGCGGCCTCCTTGAGCCGGAACTGTGCCGGCTTGAAGTTCGGGCTCGTGACGTCCAGGCCGAGTTTCGGGTCCTTGAAGAAAACCCTGCCGTTCTCCTTGGTCATGTCCTCGAGCATCGCGGTGAAGTGGTTGGCGAGCCGGTCGCCCGCCTCGGCCAGGTTGTTCCGCGCCTCGCGCACGTCGGCCCGGAACTGGGCCATGATGCGCTGCGGGTCGGTCTCCTCCCAGGTCTTCGTCAGCTGCTTGATCTCGCCGACGACCTTCGCCACGTTCTCGACCCCGCTCACCACGTCCCCGGACTTGGCGGCGGAGATCAGCCCGGCGGTGCCGTAGAACATGTTCAGCGCGAACTCGACCTTCGCCGTCGTGCGGTCCTTCTGCGCGTCGGCGAGGGCCTTGGTGATGTTCGCCGCGAACTTCTCGGCGTTGTCCTCACCGGTGCGCACCAGCAGTGCGTACTGCTCGAGCACCTTGTCCAGGTACGCCGCGTAGGCGGACTGGTTCCCGACGAACGCCTTCAGGTCGTTGAGCCTGCTCGTCACCGCGCGGGCGGCCGACCCGGTCCACTCGGCGAGGTTGCCGGTCGCGGTGGTGAACTTCTCGTCCACGTCGTCGACGGTCACGTTCGCCGCGGCCAGTTCCCGGCGCGCCTCGTCGGCGGCCCCGGCCGCGCCGCCCTGGTAGCCGTGCAGTTCGCCGAGCAGGGAGTAGGCCTCCCAGACCACGTCCTTCTTCTTCGCCGCGTCGATCGACAGGTTCCGGACGTATTCCTCGGTCTGGGTGCCCACTCCTTCGATCACCGGTGGCGGCGACTGCTGGAGCAGGATCTTCGCACAGTCCTCGATGACCCCGGCCAGTCGCAGGAACTCGGCGAACAGCTGCTCCCGGTACTCCTCGTACGCGCCCAAGCCGGTCAGCCGTCCTGACCGTCGGCGCGGGCGTACAGCGCCTTGATCTTCAGCATCGCCTGCCCCGCGTACTCCAGTTCGTCCTTGACGTGCACCTGGCGGCGCTCGACGAGGTCGGTCATCCGCGCGATCACCCCTTCGAGTTTGCGCAGCGGCAGGTTCTCGGTGTCACCGCGCAACAGATCGTCCAACGTGGACCCGTCGGTGAACTGGACGTTCGCCCGGCACTTGTGCACCCGTCCCGCGACGTCCTGCGCCCAGCCGCCCGCCTCGGTGAGCGCCTTGCCCGCCGCCTCCAGGCTGCTCAGGTCGACCTCGTAGCCGTTGCTCAACCCGGCCTCCCCTCCCACGCTCCCCGCGACCGGGCGAGTGTGCCGCGTGGACGGGACAGCCGTACAGGTCCATTCCGGACAATGTCCGGTTGCGGTCACAACCACCCGCGGCGGACGGCGGCCACTCCGGCGGCGAACCGGCTGTCGACCTGCAGGACCTCCAGGATCGCGCCGACGTGGCGGCGGACCGTGCGCACCGCCGTGCCGGTCTGGCGGGCGATCGCCTCGTCGGTGAGGCCGGCCGCCAGCAGGTGCAGAACCTTGTGGCGGGCGGGGGTGAGCTCGACCGGGGCCGCCTCGCCGATGGCCGTGGTGTCCGGCGCGTGCCAGAGCGCGTCGAACCACTCGGCGAGGAGCCCGAGCAGAGCGGGGGACCGGATCAGCAGCGCGCCGTCGGCGCCTGTGCGGTCGATGGTGACCAGCGCGACGTGGTCGTCGACGTGCATCATCTTCACCGGCACCGACCGCCGGATGCGGGCCTGCTCACCGGCGCGGACGGACTGCTCGATGCTGTGCGAGCCCCAATCGTCCGAGGCGTGCTCGGTGTCGTAGAGCATCCGGAACTCCACCCCGGCGGCGATGGCGTCCGGCGGCGGCAGGAGCAGGCCCTCGGTGGTCGGGTTGTGGCCGGACCGGGCATTGAAGGTGGCGCGGAGAAGGCGGCGCGGGGAGCGGTAGAGCCCGGCCGCCAGCCGGGCCATCTCGGCCGGATCGCGGACCGCCTGGACGTCCTCGCCGTCGAGCGCGTCCTGCGACAGGCCGGTCGTCGGCGCGACCAGGTCGGCGAACCGCTCCCACGACTCCGCCAGGCCCGCCTGCAGCGCCGCCAGGTGCCGGTGCTGCCGGTCGATCAACCGGCGCAGCGCGATCACCGGATGCACCACGCGCACATACCGGTGGTCGCCCGTGCCTGCCATCGTGACGAGGCCGGCGTCGAGCAGCTCCCGGCCGGCGGGGTCGTCGAGGTCGAACCGGCCGGCCCCGGCTCCGGCCGGGATCTCGCCCGCGGCGTGCAGGCGTTCGTACGCCTCCGCGGCCGCCTCCGACACCAACCCAGCCAGCACCATCGCCACCACGGTTCCTCCTGACGCCCGGAAACGGGGACATCATCACCCGGAGGCCCGTCCGGTCCGCGCAGTGGGCACCGACCGCGAGAGCATTAATTAATAATTAATCTTGACGCGCGCCGTCGGACAAGCGAGACTCGTCCCGCAAGCGAGCGGGTCCGCGACAAGCCGGAACCCGGGTCAACGAAGGAGAGACATGGGCGCAACGAGGCGTCTCGGCCGCGCCGGGCTGGCGTTGCTCGTCGTGGCGGCGCTCGGCCTGGTCACCGCCTGCGCGGGCAAGGTGGGCGAGAACGGCCGGTTCGGCGTCGTCTACATGGACGCGCAGGGCTACTACGCCGGCGTGCGGGCCGGCATGCAGCAGGAGGCCGAGGCCCTCGGCCGCGTGCCACAGCTGCTGCAACTCAACGCGCAGGGCGACGCGTCGAAGGAGAGCACGTTCGTCGACCAGGTGAGCGCCGCGAAGGTGGACGCGCTCATCCTGTCCCCGGCCTCGGCGACCGCGTCGGTGCCTGCCATCCGCCTCGCGCACGCCAGCGGCATCCCGGTCATCTGCTACAACACCTGCATCGCCGACGAGAGCGCCCGCAAGTACGTCTCGGCGTACGTGCTGGGCGACCCGGTTCGCTTCGGCGCCCTGCTCGGCGACCAGGCCGCCGACCACTTCCTCGCCGCGGGCAAGACCGCGCCGAAGATCGCCGTCGTCAACTGCGAGTTCGTCGAGGTCTGCGTCCAGCGCAGGCTGGGCTTCGAGCAGGCGCTCAAGGCCAAGCTCCCGGCCGCGGCGATCGTGGCGAACCAGGAGGGCGCGACGATCGACGACGCGGTCGACGTGGCCGAGCGGATCCTCACCGCGCACCCGGACGTGGACGCCTTCTACGGCGAGGCGGGCGGCGCCACCATGGGCGCGGTTCGCGCCGTGCAGGCCCGCGGCAAGGTCGGCCAGACCGTCGTGTTCGGCAGCGACATGTCGACCGAAGCGGCGCAGGCGCTGGCCGGGAACACCGTCCTCAAGGGAGTCGTCGACATCTCCGGCATCGCGGTCGGCAAGCTCGCCGCGAGCGCCGCCGACCAGGTGCGCCGCGGCGAGCTGACCGAGTACACGGTCGTGCCCGCACCGATCGACCTCTACGCCTCGCCCGAAGACGGCCGCGCCTGGCTGAGCGCGCACCCGGACGGTGTTCCGTGACCGTCCACACCAGACCGCAGAGCGAAGGAGAAGCCGTGGCTGCCAACGTCATCGAGGTCGACGGCGTCACCAAGCACTACCCCGGCGTGCAGGCGCTCACCGACGCCGCCATGACCATCCGCGAGGGCGAGATCCGCGCCCTGCTCGGCCGCAACGGCGCGGGCAAATCGACGCTCATCCGCGTGCTGTCCGGGGTGGAGCGGGCGGACGCGGGCACCGTCACCGTCGCGGGCGAACGGCTCGGCGACGGCGGCGTGCGCCGCGCGGCCGAACTCGGCGTCAGCACCGTCCACCAGGAACTCAGCCTGGTCGCCGAGCTCAGCGTCGCGGAGAACCTCTACCTGGGCCGCTGGCCGCGTCGCGGCGGAGCGGTCGACTACGCCGCGATGCGCGCCGGTGCGCGGGCGGTGTTCGGCAGGCTCGGGCTGGACATCGACCCGGCCGCGCCGGTCGGCGAGCTGTCGCTGGCGCACCGGCAGCTCGTGGAGATCTGCCGCGCGGTGCGGGAACAGCCCCGGCTGCTGATCCTCGACGAGCCGACCAGCGCGCTCGCCGCGGGCGAGGTCGACATCGTGCTCGACACCGTCACCCGCATCGCCGACGAGGGCGTGGCCGTGCTCTACGTCAGCCACCGGCTCGAAGAGATCCGCCGCATCGCCCACAGCGCGACCGTGATGCGCGACGGCCGGGTCGTGGACACGGTCGACACTGCGAACACCGCCGACACCGGCACCGACCGGATCGTCCAGCTCATGCTCGGCGACTCCGCGACGGCCGCGCAACGCCCGCCCGCGCGGGAGGTCGACCGCACCGGCGTGCCGGCGCTGTCCGTGCGTGGCCTGTCCGTGCCGCCCAAGGTCCTCGACGTCTCGTTCGACGTGCACCCCGGCGAGATCCTCGGGCTCGGCGGGCTGCTCGGCTCCGGCCGCACCGAGGTGCTGCGCGCCATCGCCGGGTTCACCCCGGCCGCGGCGGGCACCATCGCCGTCGACGGCCGGGACGTCACCCGGCCCACCCCGGCGGTGATGAAGCGCCTCGGCGTCGGCATGACCCCGGAGGACCGCAAGGACGAAGGCGTCGTCCCGCTGCTCGGCGTCGACGAGAACCTCGTGATGTCGGAGTTCGGCACCGTGAAGTCCGGGCCGGCGATCCGGCCGGCGCGCGTCCGGCGGGCGGCGCGGCGGCTCATCGAGCGGCTGTCCATCGCCACGGCGGAGCCGGAGACCCCGATCGTCAACCTCAGCGGCGGCAACCAGCAGAAGGCCGTCATCGGCCGCTGGCTGCACGCAGGCAGCCGCATCCTGCTGCTCGACGAGCCGACCCGCGGCGTGGACGTGCAGGCCAAGGCCGAGATCTACCGCCTGGTGCGGGAGGTTGCCGACACCGGGGCCGCCGTCGTGTTCGTCTCCGGCGAGCTCGAGGAGCTGCCCCTGGTGTGCGACCGGGTGCTCGCGCTGCGCGCCGGGCGCGTCGCCGGCGAGCTGACCGGCGCGGGCCTGACCACCGATTCCGTGCTCTCCGCCGCGATGGCGGCCTGAGAAACAAGGGAAGACCATGACCGTTATCGACTCCCCGGCCGAGCAGCGTCGCAGCCGGGCGGGCCGCCGGTTCGGCGGGCGCTCGCTCAACGAGATCGGCCTGATCGCCGCGATCGTCGTGCTCTACATCGCGCTCGGCAGCAGCGCCGCCGGGTTCCTCAGCCTGGACAACCAGCTCGGCATGCTCCGCGACGCCGCGACCGTCGGCATCGCCGCGTGGGGCGTGACCCTGGTGATCATCGCGGGCGAGATCGACATCAGCATCGGCCCGGCCGTCGCGTTCTCCTCGGTGCTCGTCGCCAAGGGCGCGGCGGAATGGGGCCTCGGCGTCGCCGGCGGCATCCTGCTGACCCTGGTCGCCGGTCTCGCCTGGGGCGCGCTGGCCGGCTGGCTGCGCGCCCGGTTCGACGTGCCGTCGTTCATCGCCACCCTCGGCGTGTGGAGCGCGCTCGGTGGCCTCGGTCTCTACCTCACCGACGCGCTGCCGGTCGTGCTGCCCGACAGCGGGCTGATGACCGTGCTCGGCGGCTCGGTCCTGGGCATCCCGACCCCGGCGATCATCATGGTGGCGCTGTTCTTCGTCTTCGCCTACGTCGCTCGCTACACCGCCTACGGCCGCTCGGTCTACGCGGTGGGCGGCAACGCGCCCGCGGCGCGGATGGCGGGCATCAACCTCGCGAAGATCCGCATCCTGCTGTTCGCCACCACCGGCCTGCTGTCGGCGATCACCGGGATCCTGCTGGCCGCGCGGCTCGGCTCGGGCAACGGCGGCGCGGCCTCCGGACTGGAGTTCGACGTCATCGCCGCGGTCGTCATCGGCGGCACCGCGCTCGCAGGCGGGCGCGGATCGATGCTCGGCACGCTGCTGGGCGTCGTGTTCATCACCGTCATCGGCAACGGGCTGGTGCTGCTCGGAGTGGACTCGTTCCTGCAGAACGTGGTGCGGGGCGTGATCATCGTGGTGGCCGTGCTGGTGAACGTGATCATCACCAAGCGGGCGCGCGCGACGAGGGAGAGCTGATGAGCGAGCAGATGACGGGCGTCTACCTGCCCGGGAACTCCACCGCGGTGCTGCGCGACGTGCCGGTGCCGGAGCCGGGCCACGGCCAGGTGCTGGTCGAGGTCGGCGCGTCCGGGATCTGCGGGTCCGACATCGGCTACATCTACCACGAGCACAAGGGCCACCGCGGCGTCGACGGCCCCGCCTACCGCGGCGTCGTCGCCGGTCACGAGCCGTCCGGCCGGATCGTCGCCGCGGGTCCCGGCTGCCGCCGGTTCGGCGTGGACGACCGGGTGATCGTCTACCACATCGCCGGGTGCGGGGTGTGCGACAACTGCCGTCGCGGCTACCTGATCAGCTGCACCGGCGCGCAACGCCAGGCCTACGGGTGGCAGCGCGACGGCGGGCACGCCCACTACGTGCTGGTCGAGGAGTCGACGTGCGTGCCGCTGCCCGACGAGCTGTCCTACGTGGACGGTGCACTGATCGCCTGTGGCTTCGGCACCGCCTACGAGGGCCTGCGGCGCATCCGCGTCAACGGCGACGGCGACCTGCTCGTCGTCGGGCTCGGCCCGGTCGGGCTCGCGGCCGGCATGATCGGCAAGGGCATGGGCGCGCGCCGGATCGTCGGCGTGGAGCCGTCCCCGCAGCGGCGCGAGTGGGCCGCCGGACTGGACGTGTTCGACGAGGTGGTGACCCCGGACGCGGAGGTCGAGCCGGTCTTCGCCACCACGATCGACTGCTCGGGTTCGCGCGCCGGCCGCGCCACCGCGATCGCCGGTGCGGCCGAGTGGGGCCGGGTGTCGCTCGTCGGCGAGGGCGGCACGCTGGAGACCGAGGTGTCGGACGCGTTGCTGCACAAGCAGTTGACGCTCTACGCCTCCTGGGTCACGTCGGTGCCCGCGATGAGCGAGCTGGCCGTCAACCTCGCGCGCTGGGGGCTGCGGCCGGAACGGGTCGTCAGTGACCGGTTCCCGCTCGGTGAAGCCGACAAGGCCTACGCGCTGGCCGCGGGCGCCAGCGCGGGCAAGGTGGTCCTGCTGCCGTGATCGACCGCGACGGCGAGGTGCTCTGGCTGGACAACGGTCTGGTGCGCCTCGGCCTGCTGCCCGCGCTCGGCGGGCGGCTGCTGTCCCTGTCCACTCCGGACGGACGCGAAGTGCTGTGGCGCAACGACAAGCTGCTCACCGACCGGCTGGAGCTGCGCCAGGAGCACCGGCCGCACGGGGGCAGCCTCGGCGACTGGGTGAACTACGGCGGCGACAAGACCTGGCCTGCGCCGCAGGGCTGGGAGCGGGCGGACCAGTGGGCCGGGCCGCCCGACCCGGTGCTCGACTCCGGGCGCTATGCGGTGACAGCCGAGCAGACCGGGGGCACCGCCGTGGTCACCCTGACCAGCGGCGACGACCCGCGCACCGGCCTGCGGCTGACCCGGCGCTTCGAGCTGGGCGGCCGCAGCGGCTACCGGATGACGCTCACCGCGCGCAACACCAGCGCGCGCACGGTGCGGTGGGCGCTGTGGAACGTGACGCAGCTGGGGCCGGGCGAGGTGCGCGTGGACGGCCCGGCCGAGGTCACCGAGCTGCTCGCGGGAACCGCTTTCCCGGAGTGGCAGGAGGTGCCGGGTGGGGTACGGGTGCCTGGCCAGGACGTGGTCGGCAAGCTCGGCTTCCCGGCCGCCACCGGGCGGATCACGCACACCGCGGACGGCCTGACCTGGACGCAGACGTTCGCGGTGGACGAGGACGCCGAGTACCCGGACCGGGGGTCGCGCGTCGAGGTGTGGCTGGAGTGCCCGCAGCCGCGCCCGCTGGCCGCGCTCGGCGACCTGGACCCGCCTGCGCGGATCGTCGAGTGCGAGGTGCTCGGCCCGCTGACCACGCTCGCGCCCGGCGAGGCGACGACGTTGACGATCGACTGCACGATCGAGGGGGAGTGATGCGGGGAAAGGTCGCGGTGGTCACGGGTGCCGCGCAGGGAATCGGGGCGGCGACCGCGATCCGGCTCGCCGCCGACGGCGCGGCGGTGGCGCTGCTCGACGTCGCCGACGCCACGGACGTCGCCCGGCGGATCACCGACGCCGGCGGCCGGGCACTCGCGCTGACCTGCGACGTCAGCTCCGAGGCGGACTGGGCGGACGCCGTCGCGCGCTGCCGGGAAGAGCTGGGCCCGGTCGACGTGCTGGTCAGCAACGCCTACACGGTCGACGTGCGGCCGGCGCACGAAACCACGCTGGCGTCCTGGGAGCGGCAGCTGTCGGTCAACCTCACCGGCACGTTCCTCGGGTTCCGCGCCTGCCTGGACGACCTGTCGCGGGACGCCCGCGGCGCGGTGGTGCTGACCTCGTCGGTGCACGCGCTGGTCGGCCTGCCCGGGCGGCCCGCGTACGCGGCGACCAAGGCCGCGCTGACCGGGCTCGCGCGGCAGCTCGCCGTCGAGTACGGCACGGTGCTGCGGGTCAACTGCGTGCTGCCCGGACCGGTCCTGACCGCGGCGTGGGACGGCATCGGCGAGGACGACCGGCGGCGCAGTGCCGAGGAAACCGCCGTGAAAAGGTTGGGCACTCCGGCGGAGGTCGCGGCGGCGATAGCGTTCCTGGCCGGTGACGACGCCTCGTTCGTCACCGGCGCGGCGCTGACCGTCGACGGCGGCTGGAGCGTCTACAAGAGGTCTTCGTGAGGAGGTACGGGGGATGACCGCCTACAGCGGCCGGGGCGTGCACGGGCAGACCGTGGCCACGCTCGGCGCGCGCATCGTCGCCGGGGAGATCGCCGAAGGCGCCGTGATCGACCTCGCCGAGCTGGGGCGCGACCTCGACGTCAGCATGACCGTGCTGCGTGAAGCGCTGAAGGTGCTGGCGGCCAAGGGACTGGTCGAGGCGCGACAGAAGCGGGGGACGTCGGTGCGGGCGCGCGTGCACTGGAACCTGCTGGACAGCGACGTGATCCGGTGGCGCAGCGAAGCCGGCGACACCGCGGCCGTGCTGCGCGACCTGGCGGAGGTGCGGGCCGTGGTCGAGCCGGCGGCGGCGTCGATGGCGGCGCTGCGGCGCGACGAGGACGACCTCGCCGAGCTGGACGCGGCGCTGGCGGACATGCGCACCGCGGTCGGCCCGGCCGCGCAGGTCGCCGCGGACCTGCGCTGGCACCGCGCGCTGCTGCGGGCCACGCACAACGAAATGCTGTCCCGGATGGACGTGTTCATCGAGCCCGCGCTGCGGTTGCGCGACGCGCTCGTGCACGAGGCGCACGACGACGACCCGGCGCCCAGCCACGCGGTCGTCGTGGACGCCGTGCGCCGGGGCGCGCCGGAGGAGGCCGCGGCCGCGGTGAGCGCGCTGCTGGACAAGGCGTCCTCCGACGTCGCCGGGATCATCGGGGAGAAGGACGCGTGAAGATCGTTTCGGTGGAGACGTTCCTGGTGCCGCCGCGCTGGCTGTTCTGCCGCGTGGCCACTGACGACGGTCTCGTCGGCTGGGGCGAGCCCGTCGTGGAGGGGCGCGCGGAAACCGTGCGGGCGGCCGTCGACGAGCTGTCCGACCTGCTGCTGGGCCGCGACCCGCGCCGCGTCGAGGACCTGTGGCAGGTGATGACCAAGGCCGCGTTCTACCGCGGCGGGCCGGTGTTGTCGAGCGCGGTGGCCGGGATCGACCAGGCGCTGTGGGACATCCTCGGCAAGTCGCTCGGGGTGCCGGTGCACCAGCTGCTGGGCGGCGCGGTGCGGGACGAGGTGCGGGTCTACGGCTGGATCGGCGGCGACGAGCCGTCCGCGGTCGCCGAGGCCGCCGCGGCGCAGGCCGAGGCCGGGCTGACCGCGGTGAAGATGAACGCCTCTGGGCGGATCGGGCGGATGCCGAACCGGGCCGAGGTCGACGAGGTGGTCTCGCGGCTGGCGGCGGTGCGGGAGGTGCTCGGCGATTCCCGGGACGTGGCGGTGGACTTCCACGGGCGGTTCGGGGTCGCGGCGGCGCGGCGCGTGATTCCGGAGCTGGCGCCGTTGCACCCGCTGTTCGTCGAGGAGCCGGTGCTGCCGGAGTACGCGCACCGGCTCGGCGACGTGGTGTCGGCGAGCGCGGTGCCGGTGGCCTGCGGGGAGCGGTTGTACTCGCGGTCGGAGTTCCTGCCGGTGCTGCAGGCGGGTGTCGCGGTGGTGCAGCCGGATCTGTCGCACGCGGGCGGGATCTCCGAGGTGCGGCGGATCGCCTCGCTGGCGGAGACGTTCGACGCGCTGGTCGCCCCGCACTGCCCGCTCGGGCCGCTGTCGCTGGCGGCGAGCCTGCAGGTCGCGTTCGCCACGCCGAACTTCCTGATCCAGGAGCAGAGCATCGGCATCCACTACAACGCCGGGGCCGAGCCGCTGGACTACGTGGCCGACGTGCGGCCGTTCGCGTTCCACGACGGCGCGATCCGGCGGTGGGATGCGCCCGGGCTGGGGGTCGAGATCGACGAGGACGCGGTGCGCAAGGCCGATGCCGTGGGTCACCGGTGGCGGCCGCCGGTGTGGCGGCACCCCGACGGATCGTTCGCGGAGTGGTGATGAGTCCGGAGTGGACGGTGTTGTCGGCCGAGCGGTTCGCGCTCGGTGAGGGTCTGCGGTCGGTGGCCGGTGGCCTGGTGATGACGGACATCCTCAGTGGACGGTTGCTGTCCGTGGACACCGGCGAGGTGCTGGTGTCCCTGGACGAGCCGATGGGTGCGGTCGCGCCGCTGGCCGGGGGTGGGTGGATCGCCGCGGCCGGGCGGGGGATAGCGGTGCTGGACGGCGGGGTGCGGTGGCTGGCCCGGCCGGTGGATGCGTCGATGCGGATGAACGACGGCGTGGCGGACTCGTCGGGACGCTTCTGGGCGGGCGCGATGGCGTGGGACGCGCGGCCGGGGGCGGGCCGGTTGTTCCGGGTCGATCCGGACGGTTCGGTGCACACGGTGCTCGAGGATCTGACCGTGCCGAACGGCCCGGCGTTCTCCGGCGACACGATGTACCTGGCCGACAGCGCGGCCGGGGTCATCCACCGGTACGAGGTGTCCGAGGCGGGGGAGCTCGGCCCTGGTGAGCTGTTCGCGCGCGTCGAGGAGGGCAGCCCGGACGGGATGACGGTCGACGCGGAGGGCTACGTGTGGTCGGCGATCTGGGGAGCGTCCCGCGTGGTGCGCTTCGCGCCGGACGGGTCGGTCGACCGGGTGCTCCCGGTGCCTGCCCGCCAGCCGACGAGTGTCTGCCTGACGGGTGGCCGGCTGATCGTCACGTCGGCGACGCACGGGCTGGCGGAGCCTGGCCCATTGGACGGCGCGGTGCTGGCGACCCCGTGCCCGGTGGCCGCTGCGCCCGCGTGTCAGGCCCGGCTTGCCCACGGTTCGGCTGGGCAAGGCCATCACGCCGGAGGACGTCCGCTCGCCGGATGACTGAGTGGGTGCGGTGGCGGGGCGAACCACCCCACCCCGCCGCCCGCCTGTCACGACGAGCCGGCACGTCCGGCGCCGTCGGCGGGTGCGGCCGGGCAGTGCTGGACCTGCGGCGGCGTGCCGCGGGAGTCGCCGCCTGTTGGGCCGTGTGCGCCGCCGCTGGGGGGAGCCGGGCGTGGGCTGCCCCGGCCGCGCGGGCGCGCGTGACAGGATGGCCGCATGGTTGCCGGATCCGCGGGTCGTCCCTGGCGGGGTGTCGACGCCGACGAGCGGCAGGCCCGCCGGCGGGAGCGGCTCGTCTCGGCGGCCTTCGACATCATGGGCACCGACGGCGCCGCCGCGGTGACCATGCGCGGTGTCTGCCGCGCCGCCAAGCTGACCGAGCGTTACTTCTACGAGAGCTTCGCCCGGCGCGAGGACTTGCTGGTCGCCGTGCTGGAGGACGTTGCCGGGCAGGCGCGTGAGGTGCTGCTCGCGGCCCTCGCGGAGGCGCCGGACGACACCGCCGCCATGGTCCGCCACGCCGTCGCCGAGTTCACCGCCTTCGTCACCGGCGACCCGCGCCGCGGGCGCATCCTCTTCGTCGAGTCGCTGGCCGCGCCGGAGCTGTCCACCCGGGGCGGCGAGCTGGTCGGCGAGTTCACCGCCACCATCGCCCAGGCCCTGCGCAGCCCCGCACTGGCCGGCGAGGACGCCGACGACCGCGACGTCGACCTCAACGCCCAGGCGGTTTTCGGCGCGCTGGCCTACCTGTTCCAGGGCTGGCTCGCCGGGCGGCTGGACGTTTCGCGGGACCGGTTCGTCGCCCACGCGGTCCAGGTGATCGAGCACCTCGCGCGGGCGCAGTCCGCCTGACCTGTCCCACTCACGGGTGTATTTGGCCTGGCGCGTGTCACCCCGGGGGCGATTCCGCTTGTCCTGCCCCGTCGCGCGTGCCATCACGCCCGACCGGCCCCATCCCCACAGGCGCACTCGCCTGACCTGCCCCACCCACGGGCGCATTCGACCTGACGCGTGCCACCCCGCGGGCGGTTCCGCTTGTCCTGCCCCGTCGCGCGTGCCATCACGCCCGACCGGCCCCACCCCCACAGGCGCACCCGCCTGACCTGCCCCGACCCGCGGCCGCACTCGGCCCGACCTGCCCACCCCACGGGCGCATTCCCGCCTGACCTGCCCCAACCCTCTTCCAAAACTGACATCGACCGATGTTGACATCACTCGATGTCTCTTTTACCGTCGGCGGAGTACCAGGCAGCGAGGAGGCTTCCATGGGTGAGCGGGTCCGGGTGGCGATCATCGGCGCCGGGTTCGGGGGGCTGGGCACCGCGATCGGTCTCAAGCGCGCCGGCATCGACGACTTCGTCGTCCTCGAACGGGCGGCCGACGTCGGCGGCACCTGGCACGCCAACACCTACCCGGGCGCGCAGTGCGACATCCCGTCCATCCTGTACTCGTTCTCATTCGCGCCGAACCCGCGCTGGAGCCGCCTCTACCCCTACCAGCCGGAGATCCGCGACTACCTGCGCCGCTGCGCCGAAGACTTCGGCATCACGCCCCACCTGCGCCTGTGCCACGAGGTCCGCGAAGCGAGCTGGCGGGACGGCGCCTGGCACCTCACCACCAACCGGGGCGATTGGGAAGCGCAGGTGCTCGTCGGCGCGATCGGCCCCTTCAGCGAACCCGCGGTGCCGGACCTGCCGGGCCTGAACCGCTTTCGGGGCGCCACCTTCCATACGTCCACCTGGGACCACGGCCAGAACCTCCGCGGCCGCCGCGTCGCGGTCGTCGGCACCGGCGCGTCCGCGGTGCAGATCATCCCGAAGCTGCAGCCGCAGGTCGCGCGCCTCACCGTCTTCCAGCGCACCCCGACCTGGATCATGCCGCACCCGGACCGCCCGGTGACCGGTCTGCCGCGCCGTCTCCTCGGCCAGGTCCCCGGCGCACTGAGCCTCGCCCGCACCGGGTTCGACCTGGTGCAGGAAGCCCTCGTGCCGGGCCTGGTGCACCAGCCGCTGCTGCTCAAGGGCATGGAGGCCGTCGCCCGCGCCCACCTGCGCCGCCAGGTCCGCGACCCGCGGCTGCGCGCCAAGCTCACCCCGTCCTACGCGTTCGGCTGCAAGCGCCCCACCTTCTCCAACGCCTACTACCCGGCGCTGGCCCAGCCCAACACCGACGTCGTCACGGAGCCGATCAAGGAGGTGACCGAACACGGCATCGTCACCGGCGACGGCGCCGAGCACCCGGCCGACACGATCGTCTTCGGCACCGGCTTCCGGATGACCGACCACCCCGGCTTCACCCGGCTGCGCGGCCGGGACGGCCGCACCCTGGCCGAGGTCTGGAACGGCAGCCCGCGCGCCTACCTGGGCACCACCGTCGCCGGCTTCCCCAACTTCTTCCTGCTGCTCGGGCCGAACTCGGTCGTCTACACCTCCCAGGTCGTCACGATCGAGGCCCAGGTCGCCTACATCCTCGACTGCCTGCGCCAGATGGACCGAAGAGGACTGTCCACACTGGAGGTGAAAGCGACGGCGCAACAGGACTACGTGCGGCGCGTCGACCACGGCCTGCGCAACTCCGTGTGGAACACCGGTGGCTGCCGCAGCTACTACCTCGACTCCGCGGGCCGCAACTTCACCTTCTTCCCCGGCTTCAACCGCACCTTCCGCGCCACCACCCGGCGGGTCGACCTCGCCGACTACCACCTGGAGAGGACGGCGTGATGTTCCGCATCGGCAAACCCCGCATCGACCCCCGCGGCGCCCGGCGCTACACCGGTGAGGCCTACGCGATCGCCGCGCGCGACGTGCACTTCTCCTGGGACGACGTGCCACTGCACTACATCCCCGGCGAGCCCATGGCGACGCACCTGATCAACGTGATGCACCTGGTGCTCCCCGAGGGCGAACGGGCCATGTCGGCGGCGCTGGCCGAGGCGCTGCCGCTGATCGACGACCCGCGGCTGCGCGAGGAGGTCACCGGTTTCGTCGGGCAGGAAGCCGTGCACGCCTCGTCCCACGAAGGAGCCCGGGGCCACCTCGCCAAACTCGGCCTGCCCGTCGAACCGGTCGCCCGCAAGATGGACTGGCTGGTCGACCGGGTCCTCGGCGACCACGGCCTGTCCGGCAAGGCCAAGCACGCTTGGCTGTGCGAGCGGCTCGGCCTGTTCGCCGCGATGGAGCACTACACGGCGGTGGTGGGGGAGTGGCTGCTCGGCGCCGACCACCTGGAGCGCGCCGGCATGCACCCGGTCATGCTGGACCTGATTCGCTGGCACGGCGCCGAGGAGGTCGAGCACCGCAACGTCGCCTTCGACGCGTTCATGCACGTCGACGGCGGCTACGTCCGCCGCGTGCGCACCGCGCTGATCGCCAGTTTCACCCTCGCCGTGCTGTTCGTCGGCACCGGCCGCTACCTCTACAACGCCGATCCCACCCAGGACAAGGGCGGGCCGTGGTGGCGCGAACTGATCAGCGCCACCCGCCGCGGCGTGACGCCCAAGCTGTCGATCTTCCTCACCGAGATCCCGAAGTACCTGCGGCCCGGCTTCCACCCGTCGCAGATGGGCAGCATGGACGAGGCCGTCCGCTACCTGGCCCAGTCGCCGGCCGCCAACGCCGCATGACCACCGCGGGCATGCGCCTGGCCGCGGCGGCCAGCGGCGCGTACCGGCGGGTGTTCGCCGCCGGGCCGGTCGCGCCGCTGCTGTCGCGGCCGAATCCGGTGCGCCGCACCGGTTACGACCTCGACGTCGTGGTCCGGCGGGTGCGGCAGGAGGCCGAGGACGTCGTCAGCCTGACGCTGGCGGGCGACGACCTGCCGGCTTGGCAGCCGGGCGCGCACCTGGACGTGTTCCTGCCGTCGGGACTCCAGCGCGCGTATTCGTTGTGCGGAGATCCCGCCGAATCGACCTACCGCATCGCGGTGCGGCGTCTCGGTGCCGGCTCGCGGGAGATGCACGCGCTGCGGGAAGGTGATGGGCTCCGGGTACGCGGGCCGCGCAATGCGTTTTCCCTGGTGGGCAACGCTCCGTCGTACCTGTTCGTCGCCGCGGGCATCGGCATCACGCCGATCCTGCCGATGGCCCGTGCCCGCCCCGGGCGTCTGGTCTATTTGGGACGATCGCGGGCGACCATGCCGTTCCTGTCCGAACTGGACGGCGCCGAGGTCCGCCCCGACGACGAGTGCGGCCCGCCCGACCTGCGGGAGATCCTGTCCCTCGCCGAGCCGGGCGCCGCGGTCTACCTGTGTGGTCCGCCGCCGTTGACGGCCCCGGCACAGCGGATCCTGCGCGAACTCAACCCCACGGCGTCCCTGCACACCGAGCGCTTCAGCCCGCCGGTCGTGGAGGGCGGGCGGCCGTTCGAGGTCCACCTGCGGCGCAGCGGGAAAACCGTCGACGTGGGCGCGGAAGAAAGCGCTCTCAGCGCGATCGGGCGGGTGCTGGACGTGCCGTACTCGTGCCGACAGGGGTTCTGCGGCACGTGCAAGGTCCGCGTGCTCGACGGCGAGGTGGAGCACCGCGACCGCCTGCTCACCCCGTCCGAACGCGGCGACGCGATGCTCGTCTGCGTCTCCCGGGCCACCGGCCGTCTCGTTCTCGATCTCTGAGGAGTGTCATGACTGTCGTCGACCACGACGTGACCATCGGCGTCACGGCCGCTGCGCAGGTGGCGCGGGGCGTGAGCGGGCCGTGGAACTACCCGGTCCGCACGCCGTTCGGCTCGATCGCGGCCGCGCTGGCCGCGAGCGGGTCCACCCTGACCTCGGTCGCCGACCTGGGGGAAGTGGTCGAGCACACCAATCGCAGCCGGTGCGGGCGCGGCGCGGCGGTCTTCTCCCTCCGCGGCGGCGAGGCGATCGCGCGGCGCGTCCGGTCCAGCGCCGTGTCGGCCTTCGTCGCGCTGCCGCTGGGCGGCACCTGGGCGTCCGGCTTCGGGCGGGTGCATTGGGCGGACGGGCTGCGGGAGTCCGCCTACACCCGCGCGACCACCGTGCCGCGGTTCCCGTCGCTGGTGCGGATGCTGATCGCGCTCCGGCACGGGTGGCGGTGACCGTGGTGCTCGCGACACTGCGCGACCTCGGGCTGCCGCTCCCCGGCGGGCGGGCCTACCGCGTCGCGGGACGGACGGTGCTGATCACCGGCGGCGGCGCCGGCATCGGGCGGGCGCTCGCGCGGGTCCTGCACGCGCGGGGCGCGGTGGTCGCGCTCGTCGACCGCGACGGGGCCGCGCTGGAGGCGGCCGCGGAGGAACTGGGGGATCGGGTGCTCACCGCGGTCGCCGACGTGCGTGACCGGGACGGGATCGCGTCGGCGGTGCGGGGTCTGGCCGGGCGCGCGGGCGGGCTGGACGTGGTCGTCGCCAACGCCGGGGTCACCCCGCCGCCCGCGACGCTGCGCCAGATCGAGCCGGGCGAGTTCGACCGGGTGCTGGCGGTCAACGTCACCGGCGCGTTCAACACCGTCCGGCCCGCGCTGGACCACCTGATCGCCCGGCGCGGGCACGTGGTGGTGGTGTCCTCGGCGGCGGCCTTCGTGCCCGGCCCGGGCGGCGCGGCGTACATGGTGAGCAAGGCGGCGGTCGAACAGCTGGGCCGCGCGTTGCGGCTGGAGCTGGCCGGGCACGGCGTGACGGCCGGGGTCGCCTACTTCGGGGTCGTCGACACGCAACTGGCGCGCACCACCCTCGACGACGACCCGATCGGACAGGCGCTGGAGAAACGCCTGCCACCGCCGCTGCGCCGCCGCATCACGGCGGTGGAGGCGGCCACGGTGCTGGCCGACGCGATCGCCCGCCGCGCCGGGCGGACGCTCGCCCCCGCGGCGTGGCAGCCGTGGGCGCTGCTGCGCGGGGTGGTGAACGTGGCCGCGGACGCGTACCTGGCCGCCGACCGGAGGACGCAGGCGCTGATCCGCGAGCTGGAGGAGCGGGGCAAGGCGGGGTGATGGCAGGTGGTGCGGGGCATCGTCGGCCGCGACGGCGCGTGGCGGGCTGTCGTGCCGCATTGCGCGATCGCGGCCGGCTTCCCCGCGTGCCGCGCGATGGCGGCGGGTTTCCTGCGGCACCCTGCCAGTCGGCTTCGCGCCGGACGGCACGATCCCGGCTGGCTTCCCGGCGCGATGGCGGCAGTTTCGTGCGGCGCTTCCCGGTCGGTTTCCAGGGCATGGTGGGATCGCGGCTTCGTACGCCACCTGCCGGGGCGGTGAGGGCCGCATGACCTCGTGGCAATCCCGGTGCTGGCGCAGGCCATGTCCCGCACCGTCCGGCCCGTTATCGCCCACGCGCCGATCACCCCGCTCACCCTGCGGGGCGCTCGGTGGGCCATCGATCGCGCGGTCGCGGGCACCGGCCGCCTCCGGGCCGGCACCACCTGGCGTCGCCTCGAACTTCCTGCCTGCGCCGAGTTGGTGCGCCCCGCCGATCCGGCCGCGGTTACCGTGCTCACTTCCACGGCGACGGCTTCATCGCCGGCTCCGCTCGCGCCGGCCCGCCCGGGACCCGCCGACGCGCTGCTCTCGACCGCCTGCGTCGACCGGGTCATCCGGCTCTGCGGCAACGGACCGGAACCGTCGCCGGTGCGGGCCGACCTGCGGGGGCTGCCGCCCACGCTCGTCGTCGCCGGGGAGCGTGACCTGCGCCGCGGGGCTGGTGTCGGAGGTCCACCCGCCCGCCGGCTCGCCGGCCGCGCGCACGAGCTGGCGCGTGAACCGGCCGCCACGGTCGCCCCGGTGTCCGTCGCGATCACCCGGCAGATGCTGTTCCGACCTGCCGGACCACCTGCCCCGGCGCTGAAGTTAGGGTTGGCCGGTGAGTGCGACCCTCCAGGCCAAGGACCTGACCGCGGGGCACGGGCACCGCACCCTCTTCTCCGGTCTCGACCTGGTGGTCGCGCCGGGTGACGTCGTCGGGCTGGTCGGCGTGAACGGCGCGGGCAAGTCCACGCTGCTGCGGATCCTCGCCGGGGTGGACAAGCCCGAGTCGGGCGAGGTCCGGCTCACCCCGCCGGCGGCGACCGTCGGGTACCTGCCGCAGGAGCCGGAACGCAGGCCGGGCGAGTCGGTGCGCGAGTTCCTGGCACGGCGCACCTCGGTCGCGGCGGCGCAGGCTGAGCTGGACGCGGCCACCGAGGCCCTGACCGCGGGCGCCGACGGAGCCGACGACCGCTACGCCGTCGCCCTCGACCGGTGGCTGGCGCTGGGCGGCGCGGACCTCGACCACCGCGCCGAGGAGGTCGCGGTCGAGCTGGGCCTGTCGGTGGACCTCGACCAGCCCATGACGTCGCTGTCCGGCGGGCAGGCCGCCCGCGCCGGGCTCGCGTCGCTGCTGCTCAGCCGCTACGACGTGTTCCTGCTGGACGAGCCGACCAACGACCTCGACCTGGACGGGCTGGCGCGGCTCGAACGGTTCGTCACCGGGCTGCGCGCGGCGACCGTGCTGGTCAGCCACGACCGCGAGTTCCTCGCCCGCACCGTCGACCAGGTGCTGGAACTGGACCTGCCGCAGCAGCAGGTGCGGCTCTACGGCGGCGGGTACGAGTCGTACCTGGAGGAGCGCGCCGTGGCGCGGCGGCACGCGCGCGAGAACTACGAGGAGTACGCGGCGACGCGCGCTTCGCTGGAGGAGCGGGCGCGCACGCAGCGGGCCTGGATGGAGAAGGGCGTCCGCAACGCCCGCCGCAAGGCCGGGGACAACGACAAGGCCGGCCGCAAGTTCCGCGCGGAGGCCACCGAGAAGCAGGCCGCGAAGGCCCGCCAGACCGACCGGATGATCGACCGGCTGGAGGTCGTCGAGGAGCCGCGCAAGGAGTGGGAGCTGCGGATGGAGATCGCCGCGGCCCCGCGAGCGGGCGCGGTCGTGGCGACGCTGCGGGGAGCCGTGGTCCGGCGTGACGCGTTCACCCTCGGACCGGTGGACCTGCAGATCGACTGGGCGGACCGGGTGGCGATCACCGGCGCGAACGGGGCCGGGAAGTCGACGCTGCTGGCCGCGCTGCTCGGGCGGGTGCCGCTCGACGCCGGGTCGGCGTCGCTGGGGTCCGGGGTGGAGGTCGGCGAGGTCGACCAGGCGCGCCGGCTGTTCCTCGGCGACCTGCCGCTGGCCGAGGCGTTCGCGCGGGAGGTCCCGTCCCTCGCCGACGCCGACGTCCGGACGCTGCTCGCGAAGTTCGGCCTGGCGGCCGCGCACGTGCTCCGCCCCTCGCCGACGCTGTCCCCGGGCGAACGGACCCGCGCGGCGCTCGCGCTGCTGCAGGCGCGCGGGGTGAACCTGCTGGTCCTGGACGAGCCGACCAACCACCTCGACCTGCCTGCCATCGAGCAGCTGGAGTCCGCTTTGGACAGCTACCGGGGCACGCTGCTGCTGGTGACCCACGACCGGCGCATGCTGGAGGCGGTGCACGTGACCCGGCGTCTGGAGGTCGTGGACGGCAAGGTCACCGAGACCTGAGCCATGAGTTTCTCCGCACCCGCGACGAGCTGACGCGGCCGGGGAGTGGGCTTACGCTGCGGCGATATCGGTTCACGTATCGCCGCAGGTGTGGCGTGGTCTTGGACAGGCGTACCACTCTGGTGCTGGGGTGGCGCCATGAGAACGAAGAAGTGGCTGCTGCCCTGCGGCGTGCTCGCGGTGGTCGCGATCGTCACGGCAGCGATCGTGGTCCTGCGTGGTGGCCCGGACAGCACACCCGCCGGGGACGATGTCGCGGCTGCCGTCGGGCAGTACCTGCGCACGTGGTCCGACGGCGACGACCGGCAGGCCGGTGCGCTGACCGATGATCCTCGTGGCGCCGGCGCGGCGCTCGCCGCCTCCCGGTCGGGTCTCGGGGCCTCCGCGGTCACGGCGACGCTCCAGGGCGTCAGCGGTGATTCCGCGCGCGTCCGTGTCAAGTGGACCCTGGGGCAGGGCCGGGTGTGGACCTACGACAACGTGCTGACCGTCGTCGCGGGCGACGGCGCGCCGCGCGTGCACTTCACCCCGGCGGCGATCCACCCGGAGCTCGGCGAGGGTGACCGGCTGGCCGTCCGCGCCGCCGCCACCGGGGTCGCCCTGGTGGACCGGGACGGCAAGCCGTTGCTGCGGTGGGGCGCCGGCGGCCCGGAGGCTGTCGAACCGTCGCTCGCGCCGTTGATCCTGCCCGGGCTCGGGCGCCTGCTCGCGGACGGCGGCACCGCCTGGGCCGTGTCGCGGGTCGACCGGCAGGGCCGGGAAGAAGTGCTCCACCGCGCCGGGCAGCCGCCCGCCGCGCCGGTGAAAACCACGTTGAGCAGCACCGTGCAGCAGGCGGCGCAGGCGGCGGTGGACGGTGCGCCGGGGCCCGCGATGCTGGTCGTGATGCAGCCGTCCACCGGGGACATCCTGGCCGTGGCGCAGAACGCGCAGGTCACCGACGGCAACCCGCTGACCGGCCTGTACGCCCCGGGTTCCACGTTCAAGATCGCCACCGTGACAGCGGCGCTGGAACGGGGACTCGCTCGCGCGGACGAGCAACTGCCGTGCCCGGCGACCGTCCGGATCGGGCAGCGGACCATCCCCAACGAGGACCTGTTCGCCTTCCCCTCGCTGCCGTTGCACTCGGCGTTCGCGCACTCGTGCAACACGACCTTCGCGCAGCTGGCTTCGCGGCTGCCCGCGGACGGGCTGGCCGAGGCGGCCGGGCGGCTGGGCCTGAACGCCGACTTCACCATCCCGGGCATCACCACCGAGGCGGGCAAGGTGGTTCCCGCGACCGGCTCGGCCGATCAGGTCGAGTCGGCGATCGGCCAGGGCTCGGTGCAGGCCAGCCCGTTCGGGCTCGCGTTGATGGCGGCGACTGTCGCCTCGGGCGAATCGGTGACGCCGCAACTGGTTCGCGACCGCCCCACGACGGTCAACGAGGGTTACACCGCTCCGCCCCGGGAGGTGGTCGCCGAGCTGCGGACGATGATGCGGGAGGTCGTCACCGGCGGGACCGCGACCGGCCTGCGGGCGAGCGGAACCGTGCACGGCAAGACGGGCACGGCGCAGTACGGCGACGGCAGCCAGGCGAACGGCTGGTTCGTGGGCTACCAGGGGGACGTCGCGTTCTCGGCGCTGACGCTCGCGACCAACTCGTCGAAGCCGGCCGTCGCACTGTCCGCGGCGTTCCTGAACCGCCTGCCTTGACCGCCGTGCGGCCGGAAAGATCCGCTTCGCGCCCTGTTCACCCTGGCGACCGGCCCCATCCACCGGCGGTGGCTAGACAGGGTCGGTGCCGGAGAAGGGAAAACTGATGAAACGACTGCTGTTGCTGTTCTTCGCCGTGGTGGTGGCCGGGGGCGCGCTGCCGGCGGCCGCGGCGCCGCGGGTGCAGCCGCTCGAGCACGCCCACGCCCACAACGACTACGAGCACGACCGCCCGCTGGCGGACGCCCTCGACCACGGCTTCACCTCGGTCGAGGCCGACGTGTGGCTGGTGGACGGCGAGCTGCGGGTGGCGCACGACCTGGTCGACGCGCGGCCCGGCCGCACCCTGACCAGCCTGTACCTGAAGCCGCTCGCCGAGCGGGTGCACGCGGGCGGCGGCCGGGTCTACCCGCGGTGGCGCGAGTCGTTCCAGCTGCTGATCGACATCAAGAGCGACGGCCCGTCGACGTACCAGGCGGTGGACGCGGCGCTGCGCGAGTTCCGGTTCATGCTCACGCAGTGGACCAACGGGCACGAGCGGAGCGGCGCGGTCGAGGTGGTCATCAGCGGCAACCGGCCGCGTGCGGACATGCTGGCGCAGCGCAGCCGGCTGGCGGGCTACGACGGACGGCTGGCCGACCTGGGCACCGGCACGCCGGCCGGTTTCATGCCGCTGGTGAGCGACAACTGGACCAACGCCTTCACGTGGCAGGGCGTGGGCCCGATGCCGGCGGCGGAGCGCGCGAAGCTGCACGGGATCGTCGCGCAGGCGCACGAGGCCGGCTACCGAATCCGCTTCTGGGCGACGCCCGACACGGCGGGCGCCGCGCGGGAGGCGATCTGGCGGGAGCTGCTGGCGGCCGGGGTGGACCACCTCAACACCGACGACCTGGCCGGGCTGCGGGATTTCCTGTTGGCGAACGACCCGGCCGAACGCGCCGCGGCTTGATCTGAGCTGTTTCACCGTCGGGAAGGTGATAGCTGAGTGCGGGCGGCGGTTTCGTCTAGCCGCGGCCAGTGCTGCCGTGAATGGCCCGGGCGGCGCAGCCGGATTTCCAGGTGGGTGGGGCGGGGCGGGGCGTCCCATCATCGCCGCGTGGGAACCTTACCGCCCACTGCGACCCGTCCGAGCGCCACGCGGCTTGATCCGGTTGGTGAGGGTGGCTCGAGCCACCCTCACCAACCGCCAGGAACTACGCCGCCGGGTCGAACGGGATCCCCGCCGGCTTGGCCTTGGCCAGGTTGCTCGCGAAAGCGCTGTCCTTGATCGCGAAGCTCGCGGACCCGAAGTCGGCCGTCATCAGGCGGTCGCGGAGGCCCGCCGGGTAGTTGTCCCAGCTCACCAGGTCCGGGTACTGCCACGTGCCGTAGTGGTTTTCCGGCGTCTCGGTCATCCCCGCGAGCCGGAAGCAGTGCGTGCTCGCGCCGTCCTTGTGGTACACGACCTTCGCGTGCGTGCCCTCCCAGCCGACCTGCGCGCGCGGGTAGGTGGAGTACTCGCCGTGCGCGGACACCGACACGTACTCCGCCTGGCCGTTGCTCACCCAGACCACCACGTGCTCGATGTCGTGCCGGTGCCCGCAGCAGTCGATGCCCGGCACCGCCTGGTCCTTCTCGAAATACAGGTCGTAGACGTAGGCGCACCAGCCGTTGTCGCACTTCGACCGCGAGTACGAGTTGGTGTTGTCCAAATCGGACTGGTCGTGGCAGTTGCCGTTCAGGGCGCCGGAGTTGTTGAGACCCGGGTTGAGTGTGCCGTCCGGACCGATGGCGGGTGTCGGGTAGCACCCGTCGCCGTCGTAGTCGAACGCGGGCTGCCACTTGCCGTCCTCGGCGGCATAGCTCGCGGGAAGCGCTTTCGGCGGCTCGGCCCACGCGGCGGCGGGCAGCAGGACGGTGCACAGGGTCGCGATCACGGTGACGACGGCGGCTCTTCTCGCGCGCATGGCTGACCTTTCCCTCGGCGATCTCGTGGGAAAGTACCGGGAATTGATCCACAGCCGGGGGTCCCGTGCGTGAACAAGTGCTTACGGACCGCTCCCAAGGTGCGCTACTCTCCAGTAGGTAGCCGCTTCCAACGGAGGAAGACCATGCGTGCTCGCGCGTTCCTGCTCGGTGCCCTCATGCTCGCCGCTGCGCCGACGGCCGCCACCGCCGAGCCGGGCCTGCGGGAGGTCCTGCTCGTCGGCAACAACTGGGCGGGCACGGCCGATGTCCTCGCCTCGACCGGGGACTTCCACCGCATCGGGCGGATCGACGTCGTCCCGGACAAGGACGAGCGGCTGCGCGAGATCTACCTCAACCCGGTCCGGCTCGCGTTCTTCCTGGGCATCCGCAAGACCGTGGGGGAGGGGCACGACCAGTTCGTCGACGACATGTACTCGACGCCCGACGGCTCGGCGATCGTGGTGTCCCGCCCCAGTTTCGCCGACGTGGTCTCGATCGACACCGGCACCGGCGCGATCAACTGGCGCTTCCCGGTCTCCGGTTTCCGCGCCGACCACATGGCCGTCTCGCCGGACGGGCTGCGGGTCGCGGTGTCGGCGTCCACCAGCAACCGGGTGCACGTGCTGGACATCCGCACCGGCGCGGAACTCGGCTCGTTCGCCACCGGGGACAAGCCTCACGAAAACGTTTTCTCCGCCGACGGCCGGTACCTGTGGAACATGTCGATCGGCGAGGTCAACAACGACCTCGACGCCCCGTTCCTGGACCCGCTGAAGGGCGATCGCCGCATCACCGTGGTCGACGCCACGACGTTCCAGCAGGTGCGGATCATCGACATGCGGCCGCGGCTGGACGCCTTCGGGGCCGACCACTCCGACGCCGTGCGCCCGGTCGCGTTCAGCCCGGACGAGTCGGTGCTCTACTTCCAGGTGTCGTTCTTCAACGGCTTCTTCGAGTACGACGTGCCAGGCGACCGGATCACGCGCGTGAAGACGCTGCCGGAGAACCCGGCGACCAGCGACGACCGCACCACGTTCGTCAACGACTCGCGCCACCACGGCCTGTCGATGAACCCGGCGGGCACGAAGCTGTGCGTGGCGGGCACGATGGACGACTACGCGACGGTGGTCGATCGCGCCACCCTGCGGGAGGGCCCGCTGGTGACGGCGAGCAAGCCGTACTGGGCCACGGTCAGCGGCGACGGCGCCGCGTGCGTCATCTCCGAGAGCGGGACCGACCAGGTGACCGCGATCGACTTCGCGACCGGGCAGAAGATCACGTCCGTGCCGGTGGGCGACCACCCGCAGCGGGTGCGGCTGGCCCACCTCCCGGCGGGATGGACCGGGCTCTGACCGGTCAGGTCTTCTTGCGGCGCGCGGTGGCCGAGCGCGGGGGAGCGGCGCGCATCCGCTCGCGCACCCCGCTCAGGATGCCGCTCAGCGTGGTGAGGTCCCGCCGGGACAGCCCCTCGAACAGCATCGTGCGCACCACGTCGACGTGGCCGGGCAGGACGCGGTTCACCATGTCCCGGCCGGCGTCGGTGATCGTCACCGTCACGCTGCGCTCGTCGTCCTGGGACTGGCGGCGTGTGACCAGCCCGGCCTTGTCCAGCAGTCCGGCCTGGTAGGTCAGCCCGCTGCGGCTGTAGACGACCCCGTCGGCCAGGTCGGTCATCCGCTGGCTGCCGCCGGGGGAGTTCGCGAGCCGGGCGAGGATCTGGAACTGCACCCAGCTCAGCGGCCCGCTCGCGCGCAGCTGCTGCTCCACCGCGTGCTGCAGGAGGCTGCTCACCTCCATCAGCGCGAAGTACGCGTCCAGCTGCTCGGAGTCGAGTGCGTCGTGGCTCACGCCCTGAATTCTACTTGCTTCGACTTCGAAGCGCGCTGGCTCCTGCGGCACACCCGCGCGGACCAGCGCGCCCACGCCTTTGAAGCCGGCGCCCGCGACCCGCACCAGCGCCTGGCCCGGCCCGGGCTCAGGCGGCGGGCACCGGATCGGCGGGCTCCTCCCGGGGAGCCGGCCCGCGGTTCCTGGTCCGGCGCCGGACCAGGAACACGACCACCGCGAGTCCACACAGGACGACCACCAGCGGCACCCACGGGACGGCCCACCCGTGCGTGGTGACCGCCACGGCGGGCAGCACCGCCGTCGAACCGGCCGCGTCGGTCAGCAGCGGGGTGAGCGTGACGCTGCCGGTCAGCCACACCGCGGGCACCACGCCGTGCACCGGCACCGAGACCGGCCACTTCTCGCCGGGCAGCAGGGACGGCGTGTCGGCGACCGGATCCGCCGCGCGGGCCAAGCTGCCGAACGGTCCCGACACCGACGCCGACTGCCGCACCGCGACGATCGCGTTCCCCGTGTTGTGGACCGTGTAGGTCAGCACCGCGTCGCCACCCGAGTAATCCACCCGGACGTCCTCGGCTGAGACACCGGGCGTCAGCGCGCCCCCGACGCGCAGCCGGATCCGGATGCCCACCCGGCGCTCCACGCCGTCCTGGACCAGCGACGTCACGATGCCGCCCATCCGGTCACCCGGCGTCGCGCCGGCGGGCACCGCCAGCGTGAACGGCACTTCGCTCGACTGTCCGGGTTGGACGGTGACGCTGCCGGCCGCCGGGGACACCCACGCGCCGACACCCGTCGACGCGGTGTCCCGGGCGACGAGGTCGAGCTTGCCCTGCGTGGTGGTGAACGCGTCGGCGGCGTAGACGGCCAGATCGAGCGGCCCGCTGCCGTTGTTGGTGACGACCAGGCCGTCCGTGAGCTGCTCGCCCGGGTCCAGGGTGTAGTTGTAGTTCACCCGGTCCGAGCCGAACTCGCCGTCGGCTGTCGCCACCGACCAGGGCACGTCGTCCTGCGCCGCGGCGGGAACCGCGCCCGTCAGCACGGCGAACAGCGCGGCCGCCGCCGCGGCGGCCGCTCGAAGGGTCAGCATGAAACAGTCCTAACCGGAGAGGGCGGGCGCTCGGAAAGCGCCCGCCCGGCGGGAAACTCAGCTCAGCGCGGTGACGGTGGCCTTGCCGTCCCTCGGCTCCTGGCCGACCCAGTCGGGCCTGCCGGGCTTGCCGTTGCCGTGACCCCGGTCGCCGGTGGTGTGGATGACCACCTTGTCGACGAGCGAGCCGACCGGCCGCGCGGGCGTCGCGCCGCTGTCCGGCCCGCACCACGACACCCGGCCCAGCTCCACCGCGGCGTTCGGCGCCGCGCAGGTGCCGCTGCGCACGTTCTCGACCACGAGCTTGTCGTCGCGCACCTGCACCTTCACGTAGGTGCGGACGTGCTCCTGGTTCTCCACCGAGTTGGCCCAGTGGTTGTCCGGGTTCAGCGGGTCCGGGCCGTAGCCCGGGTCCTTGCCGGGGTCCGGGTCGGTCAGGTCGTAGTACTTCGAGCCGGACGCCGAGTTCGCCGTCACGTAGATGACGCCGCCAGGGCCCTGGACCACCTGCGTCGCGCCCGGCTGCTCGGCCGGGTTCGCCTTCTGCCCGTTCTTGATCTCGTAGCTGCGCGAGTAGCTGTGGTCGTGGCCCTGCAGGACCAGGTCGACCCCGAGGTTGGAGAACGCGGTGGGGAAGTCCTGGCGGCGCTGCTGGTTGTCGGCGTCGTTGGCGTGGTCGGCGGGCGAGTAGATCGAGTGGTGGTAGACGAGCACGATGTGCTTGGCGTCCTTGCCGTGCTTGTTGACCACGTCAGTGACGTAGTCGATGTGCGCCTCGTCCGAACCGGCGGCGTAGGCGTTGCTGTTCAGGTCGACGAACAGCACGTCCTTGTAGATGTACCAGTAGTCACCGCCGGAGCGCGCCGCGGCGTCACCGTTGTAGAACGGCGCGGAGCGGTCCGTGTTCGGGGTCCAGAAGTGCTGCTCGTAGGCCTTGCCGCCGACGTCGTGGTTGCCGATCGTCGCGGCCCACGGGTACTGGCGCAGCTTGTCGGAGGCGAGGAACGCGTCCCACTGCGTCTCGTTGTTCGCCGACTCGACCTGGTCGCCGCCCGACACGAGCAGCTCGGCGTCCGGGTTCGCGGTCAGTGCCACGTTCAGCGTGTCCGCCCAGCCCGCGCCGTCGCGGGCGGTGTCGCCGGACGAGCCGATCTGCGGGTCGCCGAAGAACAGGAAGTCGAAGTCGCCCTTGAACTTCTGCGTGCGGAACGTGTAGACGGGCGACCAGCCGCCCTCGGTGCCCACCCGGTAGGCGTACTCGGTGTTCTGCTTCAGGCCGTCGATGGTGGCGTGCCCGTTGAAGCCGCCGTTGACCGTGTTCGCCGCGACGGTGGCCGGGAACGTGGTGGCGTTGCGGGGGAATTGCCCGTTGCGCACCTTCGACGCCGGGGCGACCTGCACGACCTGGGCGGTGTTCGCCGAGGCGTACCAGCTCACGACACGCTGCGATTCGGTGGCGCCGACGCCGAGGACGATCCCGGCCGGCTTGGCGGTTTCGGCGGCGCCGGCCGTGGTGACCAGACTGCTGCCGAAGACCACCGTGACGCCGAGGACCGCCGCGGCGGCGCCGCGGGCCACGCGACGCCGATCGCCCGATCTGGAGTTTTTCATCAGTTCCGTCCGTTTCGGATTCGACGGGGTTGGGAAGATCGACTGGAGCGTCGTCCGCCTCCGTGTGCCGCAGGTGAACGGAACCGGTCGCACCGGTGTCCGGTCCTCGAAGAACATGAGGTCACAGACCGGAAATCCGCTCGCCGAACCACAAAAGCCCCATCACCGTCACGCCCATGGCGATCGCCCCGGTGGCCCAGCGGCCGACGACCGGCGAGCGGCGGCGCAGCAGCGCCAGCAACGGGAAGGCGACGGCGATGATCGCCAGCTGCACCACCTCGATGCCGACGTTGAACACCAGCAGCGACCACAGCAGCGGCCACGACCACGCCTGCTCGATGCCCAGCGCACCGGCGAAACCCAGCCCGTGCACGAGTCCGAAGCAGAACGTCACCCCGAGCCGTGCCCAGCCGGTGCGGTCCAGCGCGAAGCGGCCGGACGCCTCCAGGTCGATCGCGTCCGCGCCGCGCCGCCACCAGCGCCACAACGGCCAGGCGGCGACGATCGCGATCGACAACGCGATCGCCGGCTCGACGAACGCGTCCGGCAGCCGCACGGCCCCGAGCGCGGCGAGGATGAACGTGATCGAGTGGGCGAGCGTGAACGTGGTGGCCGCCAGCACGATCTCCCGCGGACGGCGGGAACCGGCGATCAGCGCCAGCAGGAACAGGATGTGGTCGATCCCGGTGAGCAGGTGCTCGGCGCCCAGCCGGAAGAACTCCCAGAACCGCCGCGCCCCGGACTGTTCCGTGGAGAACGACGGGTGCGCGGCGTCCAGCCCGGCGCTGCCCGAGGTCAGGTCCAGGTCGTAGGTCACGATCGTCTTGGTGTCGCGGACGTAGCCCTCGGCGTCGGGAAACAGTCCACTCCGGACCTCGTGCACGGTCGACACCGGACACCGGACATCCAGGACGAGACGGGCGTACGGGACGCCTTCCCGTTCCTCCATGGTGAATCCGCCGTCCCGCACCGGGGTGCACGCGCTGCCCTGCGCGGTCACGGCGAAGCGCTCCGCCACGTACTTCAGCACGGTGCCGGCGTGCGCGTCCAGCGCGGCGGCCTGCGCGACGGGGTCGCGGGCCTCGAACGCCGCGGTGCCCTGGCGGAACAGCGGGTCGTCGTCCTCGTAGTCGGCGGCGGAGACGACCAGCAGGTCGTACTCGAGTCCCAGTTCGACGCGGACGTGCCCAGGGCCGGGCGACGTGAACCCGGCGTAGACGGTCGAGGTGAAACCGTGCGCGGCGCCGGGCGCGGCGGTCAGGACGAGAGCCACGGCCGCGGCGGCGAAAGCGAAAGCGGCGCGTCTGAGGGGGCGGGACATGCCCGCACATTGCTCGCCGGAGGTGAACGGCCGACGGCTGCCGGGCGAACAGGCGGCGGACGGATCCCGACGACAGCCGCCGCGCCGCCGGTGATCGGGTAGGAATGAGACATCCCCTGTCCCCGTGGAGGAAGATTCCCGTGCGCGTTCCCGCTGCCGGCGCGATCGCCGCGATCGCCGTGCTGCTGAGCGGATGCGGCCCGGCCGACGACTGGTCCGGACCACACGCGGCGCCCGGTGCGGTCGGGACGCTCGCGCCCGGCTTCGTGACCGCGCCGCCCACCCCGGAGGCGACGATCACCCCGAGCCCCGGCTCGTGGGACGGCGTGCACCCGGCGCCCGGCTACCGCGTCGTCCTGCTCACCGCGGGGGACGACGCGCCGACGAAGACGCTCGCCGACGCCGTGACCGCGTGGGCGGAGGCGGAAGACGTCAGCCTGAAGACGGTCACGGCCACCGGACCGGACGACTACGTGCCGGGCATCGGCCGGGCGATGGACCTGAAGCCGGACCTGATCATCGCGGCGGGCAACGGGCTCGTCGACCCGCTCGCGCTGGTCACCGCCAACCACCTGGACCAGCAGTTCCTGGTGCTCGGCGCCGAACTGGCCGAGCCGACGGAGAACGTGACGGCGGCGAACTGGCCCGGCGCCTCCTTCCGCGGCGAAGGCCTGGACATGTCCTCCTCCTACGACGCGGCGTCGTTCACGCCCGCCCGGGCCGCTGCCGCGGTCCGGGCGGGCGTGGCGAGCGTGCTCAACCACCTGACGGGCATCGTCGTCCGGCTCCCGTAGGGTCACCGCCGCAGCTCGGCCACCCGGTCCAGCCAGCCCAGCTTGTGCGGGTTGTTGATCCCGTAGATGCGGGTGATCCGGCCGTCCTCGACGACGAGGCTCAGCGCGGCGGCGGAGCCCGACACGTCGAGCCGGACGCCCGGCATGCCGTTGACCCAGGTCGCGCTCGCGGTGAAGCCGGTGAGCTCCGCGGCGCGCGCGAGCAGCGCCGCGACCCGCTCGGCGCCGACGACCGGCTTGCGCGCGGCGGGCACCACGCCGCCGCCGTCGGAGATCACGACCACGTCCGGGGCGAGCACGTCGACCAGGCCCTGCACGTCGCCGTTGGACACGGCGGCCAGGAAGCGCTCCACGGCCGCCTCCTGCTGCGCCCGGTCGACCTGCATGCGCGGCCGCCGCGCGGCGACGTGCTCGCGGGCGCGGTGCGCGATCTGCCGCACCGCGGACGTGCTCTTGCCGAGCGCCTCGGCGATCTCGCCGTAAGGCACGTCGAACACGTCGTGCAGCACGAACACCGCACGCTCGGCCGGCCCCAGCGTCTCCAGGACGGTGAGCATCGCGATCGACACGTTCTCCGCGAGCTCCACGTCCTCGGCCACGTCGGGGGTGGTCAGCAGCGGTTCGGGCAGCCACTCGCCGATGTAGTCCTCGCGTCGCCGGGACACCGAGCGGAGCCGGTTCAGCGCCTGCCGCGTCACCACCCGGACCAGGTAGGCCCGCGGGTCCCGCACCTCCGCCTGGTCCACGTCGGCCCAGCGCAGCCAGGTCTCCTGCACGACGTCCTCGGCGTCGGCCGCGGAGCCGAGCATCTCGTAGGCCACGGTGAACAGCAGGCTGCGGTGGCTGACGAACGGGTCGGTCAACGTTCCTCCTCTGGTCGTTGCCCATGCAGACACCGGCCGCCGCCCGGATGTGACATCACCGGTCCCGCCAGCCGCGCTGCCCGTCCGCGATGATGTCCGGCTCCGTTCAGTCGTCGCTCACCCTAATGAGCACCTCCGACTACAGCACCACCCGCACGATCGACGCCCCGGTCGGGAAGGCTGGCGACGCTCGCCGTGGACGGCGGCAGGTCCCGCTCTAACGGCGGGCCCGCCCGCCGCGACGTAGGAGCATGGACGACGCCGACCGGTGGCGGGCCGTCGACACCCAGCGCGTGGCGATCGCGGACCTGCTGGACGACCTGACCGACGACGAATGGGCCCATCCGTCGCTGTGCGAGGGGTGGACGGTGCGGGACGTCGCGGCGCACCTGGCGAGCCAGTACCGGATCCGGTTGCGGGACGCGCTGGCCGGGGCGATCCGGGCGCGCGGCAACATCGACCGCGCGATCCACGACGCCGCCTGCGCCTACCGCAAGCCCACCCCCGAGCTGGTGGCCGAGATCTGGGACCTGGCCGGGTTCCGCCGCATCCCGCCCGGCATCGGCCTGGAGGAGGTGCTGATCGACATCCTCGTCCACGGCCTGGACATCGCACTGCCGCTGGGCCGTCCCCTCGCCGTGCCGCCGGACGCCGCCGCGCACGTCGCGCAGCGGTTGTGGGACAAGCCGCGCATGTTCCACGCGCGCCGGCACTTCGGCGGCCGCCACTACCGGGCCACCGACACCGGCTGGTCGGCGGGCGACGGCCCCGAGGTGAGCGGCCCGGCGTGGGCGATCATGCTGCTGTTCGCCGGGCGCCCGGCCGCGCGGGCGCACCTCACCGGCCTGCGGTAGTCAGCCGGTGACGTCGAGCGCGGCGCGGACGATGCTGTCGCTGTCCAGGCCGTGGTGCCGGTAGACGTCTTCGAGCGAGCCGGACTGGCCGAAGCCCGTCACGCCGAGCGCCGTCGTCCGGACGCGGTTGATCGTGGCGAGGAACGCCAGCGTGTGCGGGTGCCCGTCGAGGACGGTCACCAGCGGAGCGGCGCGGTCGGCGGGGAAGACGGCGTCCAGGATCCAGGTGTCGGCCCGCTCGTGGCCCTGCCGGGCGCGGACCGCGCGGTGGAGCAGGTCGGGGCTGGTCACGCACACGACGTCGGCGGGCACGCCGATCTGGTCCAGCCGGGCCGCGGCGTCGAGGGCCTCGGGGACGAGCGCGCCCATCACGGCGATGGTGACGGCCGCGGCGTCCGCGCGGCGCAGCGGATACGCGCCGGCGACGACCTGGCGGCGGCGCCGTTCGCGGGCGGCCGGGTCCGCAGGCACGTCGGCGAGGGTCTGGTCGACCGGGCGGGTGGACAGCCGCAGGTAGGCCGAGCTGCCACCGGGCTTGCCGAGCTGGGCCATGGCCGCGAGCAGCGTCCACTCGGCGTCGATCGCGAACGCGGGCTCGTAGGTGAGGCAGCCGGGCTGTTCCAGTCCGATCGACGGGGTCTTGATGGACTGGTGCGCGCCGCCCTCGGGGGCGAGGGTCACGCCGGACGGGGTGCCGATGAGGATGGACTGGCCGCCGGCGTAGATGCCGTAGGACCACGGTTCGAGCGCGCGCTCGACGAAGGGGTCGTAGAGCACCCCGATGGGCAGCAGCGGCTGGCCCCAGCGGCTCCAGGTGGCGCCGAGCTCGCCGAGCAGGCCGACGAGGTTGGTCTCGGCGATGCCCAGTTCGATGTGCTGACCGGTCGGCCGTTCCCGCCAGTGCAGGATGGTTTCGCTGTCGTCGGCGAACCAGTCCGGCCGTTCCTGCACGGACCAGACGCCGACCTTGTTGACCCAGCCGCCCAGGTTGGTGGTGGAGCTGACGTCGGGGCTGACCGTGACGACGCGGCGGGCGGTGTCCGGCGCTTCGCGCGTGAGGTCGAGCAGTGCGCGGCCCAGCGCGGCCTGGGTGGTCGCGGTGCCGGTGGGGGTGCGGCCGAAGTCCGACGGCACCGGCGGGGGCGTCGCGGCCGGGATTTCCGGGCGGCGCAAGCGTTTCGCTGTGGCCCGGCACAGCTGTTGTTCGGGGCTGCCGTCGGCGAAGGCGCGCCAGGGGTCGTCGAGGTCGGTGCCCAGGCGGTCGGCGAGTTCCCGCATCTGGGCGTCGGTGAGCAGGGCGGAGTGGTTCTGCGGGTGGCCCTTGGTGGCCAGGCCGTGGCCCTTGATCGTGTAGGCGAAGACGACGGTCGGGCGGGTGTCGTCGATCGCCGCGAACGCCTGGTCCAGCGCGGTGAGGTCGTGGCCGCCGAGATTGGCGATCGCGTCGGTGAGGGTGGTGTCGTCGAGCTCGTCGAGCAGGGCCGTGATCGCGGGGCTGTCGCCGGGGAGGCGGCGGCGCAGTTCGGCGGCGTCGCAGCGCAGCAGGCGCTGGTACTCCGGGTTGGTCATGGCGTCGATGCGCTGCCGCAGTTCCGCGCCGCCGGGGCGGGTGAACAGTTCTTCCAGCAGGCGGCCGTACTTGAGGACGATGACCTGCCAGCCCGCGGCGGCGAACATGCCCTGCAGCTTGTCGGCGGCGATGTTCGGCACGACGCGGTCCAGGGACTGGCGGTTGAGGTCGACGATCCAGACGATCTCGCCGAGCTCGGCCACGCCGGGGTCGAGGACGGCCTCCCACACCGCGCCCTCGTCCAGTTCGGCGTCGCCGACCAGCGAATACTGGCGGCCGGTGCCCGCGCCGCCGAACTTCGTGTCGACATAGCGCCGGGAGACCGCGCCCCAGATCGGGGCGGTGGCGCCGATGCCGACCGAGCCGGTCGAGTAGTCGGCCGGGTCGGGATCCTTGGTGCGGCTGGGATAGCTCTGCAGCCCGCCGAACTCGCGCAGCCGCGGCAGGTAGGACGCGTCCAGCTCGCCGAGCAGGTAGTTGATCGCGTGCAGCACGGGCGAGGCGTGCGGCTTGACCGAGACGCGGTCCGCCGGGCGGAGGTGGTTGAACCACAGGGCGGTCATGATCGAGACCATTGACGCCGACGACGCCTGGTGGCCGCCGACCTTCAGCCCGGACGGGTTCGGCCGCACGCGGTTGGCGTGGTGGATGATCGCGCTGGACAGCCACAGCACCCGGTCCTCGACCGCGCGCAGCACGTCGATGGCGGGCGGGGAGACGGCAGGCTCGGTCATCGGTTCGTCCTTGCTCCGGGGTGCAGGTTGCTCACAGTGAAACAACCTGCTGAACTGATGCTCAACACCCCGGCCGGAAATTGAGCAATCTGCCCAGCACCGGAGCTGGTGTGCGAGGGAGAGGCGAGCACAATGCCCCAGGACGGCTTCGTCGACGCGGTGGACGCCCGGATCCTGCTGGAACTGGCCGAGCACCCGCGCGCGACGACGCTCGCGATCGCCGACCGGGCCGGGATCTCCCGCAACACCGCGCAAACCCGGATCGCGCGGCTGGAGGCCGGCTCGCTGGACTCGTTCGAACGGCGGATCTCACCGGCCGCGCTCGGGTACCCGCTGACGGCGTTCATCACGGCCCAGGTGACGCAACGGCTGCTGGACGAGGTGGCCGCCGCGCTCGCCGGGGTGCCCGAAGTGCTGGAGGTGCAGGGGATCTCCGGGCCGGTCGACCTGATGGTGCACGTGGTGGCGCGGGACGCCGACGACCTCTACCGGATCGCCGGGCTGATCCTCGCCATCCCCGGCGTCGAGCGCACCAACACGGCCCTGGTGATGCGCCAGCTGGTCGACTACCGGATCAAGCCGCTGCTCCACCAGGCGGCGGGGCCTGGCTAGCGCCCCGGGCGGCCGCGCTCGCGGCGGATGCGCAGGAGTACGCCGAGCACGAAGCCGAACACCGCGCTGCTCGCGACGGGCAGGAACCACGGGGCGCTCGGGTAGATGCGGAACCCGAGGATGACGCAGACGACCAGCACCACCGCGCCCACCGCGCCCACCGCGGCGGCCGTGAATGAGCGCCGTCGAGCCACGTGCCCTCCCGCGCCTGGGCTACCTCACGCGGGCTCGGCGGAAACCAGCGCGGCGGCCGGGTGTGCGCGAGGGCGAGCCACCTGCCCGGGTGGTGTCACGCCAGCTCGGCGGAAACGACCGCGGGCAGCTCGCGCAGGCGGGCCAGCAGCTGGTCGATCTCCTCGCCCGGCAGCAGGACCGCGCAGACCATGCTGCTCTCCCGGACGCCCTCGCGGATGTCGACCGACAGTTCGTGCACCGGGCGGCCCTGCTGGGACAGGGCGCTGATCAGGGCGGGAACCTGCGTGGCGCCGCCGGTGAAGTAGGTGGCGATGCGGCGCCGGACGAGCATCGTCGAACGCGGGGCCGGGGTGTGGAACGTGCTGACGGACATGGCGGATCTCCAGGAAGATCGAGAAACCGGACGGATCCGGGCCAGGTCCCGAAAAGAGCGACCGCCGACACTGCGCGCCGGCGACCTGGGTTCAGCCGGCGCGCCGGGCTACGAGTCGCTGGGACGTCAGGCGCTGCACGGCGACAGGCTAACACGACACCTCTCGGATCGACGAGACCCTTGATCGTGAACGCCGCGTGGGGCAGGTCCTGGTCGGCCCTCGGCCACCACCCAGGACCGGGCCACGCGCCGAGCCACGCGCCCGCCCTGGTCAGCGCACCACCTGGTAGCGCAGGTGGGTCGCGTCATGGCCGTCGAGCCGGCGGACCAACCGTAGTTCGGCGGCGTGGCCGTCGAACAGGCGGCGGCCCTCGCCGAGCAGGACCGGCACCAGGTGGATCTCCAGTTCGTCGAGCTGCCCGGCGGCCAGCAGCGCCTGCGCCGCGCCCGCGCCGTGCACCAGGATCGCGTGATCGCCCGCCGCGGCACGGGCGTCGGCGACGCAGGCGGCCACCTCGGTGTAGTAGCGGGCGCTTCCCGGGGGCTCGTCGTCGGGGTGGTGGGTCAGGACGTGGATCGGCACGCCGTCGTGGTGGTCGCCCTGCCACCGGCCGGCCAGCTCGAACGTCCGCCGCCCGGTGATCACCGCCCTGGTGGCCATCGCCTCGGCGACCACCTGGCCGTCCGGGCCGGGTTCGTTCCGGTGGTCCAGCCAGTTGAACAACCGCCCGCCGCCGCGCCCCAGCTCCTGGCCGGGGCGATCGTCGGGGCCTGCGATGTAGCCGTCCAGCGACATGGCCATGTACAGCCGGGTCAGTGCCATCGGACCGTCCTTCCGCTCGGGTGTCTCACCACCACGTCGGACGGCGGCGCCGGTTTTCGACAGCCCGCTACGCCTCGTTGCCGGGGGAGAGGTCGCGCACCGACTGGAACCCGAGCTGCGGGCCGAGGCCGGTCGCGCTGGTGCCCTCGACCGGGCGCAGCAGCAGGCCGACGTGGTCGCCGGTGTCGTGCCGGGACAGGATCTCGCCCGCGAACCAGCCGGCGCAGTCGTCGAGCACGGGGACGCCGCCCGGGCCGGGGTGCCAGGCGCAGCGGGTGAACTTGTCGGTGTCGAAGCCGGTGTGGCTGCCGAACAGCTCGGCCAGCCCGGAGACCGAGGTGTCGAGCCGGTGCACGACGACCGTCGACGCCCCGACGGCGACCTCGAAGGTGTGGTTGTTCTTCGACAGCCACACCATGAACCGCGGCGGATCGATGCTGCACTGCGCGGCGAACCCGACGAGACACCCCGCGCGCCGCCGCCCGTCGGTCGTCGTCACGACGAACATCGGGTAGTCCAGCGCGCCGACGACCGTCTCGAACCCCTCAGCTGCCACGGCTCAGTTCTACCCGACCGGACAGGTGGCGGGGCGCCGCGCACCCCGCCACCCGGCACGTCAGCGGCCGAGGAAATCCAGCAGCGCGGTGTTGACCTCGTCCGGGTGGGTCCACGCGATGTTGTGCGGCCCGCCGGGCACGGTGACGAACTCGAGGTCCTTGACGAGCCCCGGCAACCGCGCCGCGGTGGCCTCGTACGGCAGGATCCGGTCGGCGTCGCCGTGGATGAGCAGCACCGGCACGTCGATCCTGGGCAGGTCGTCCCGGAAGTCGGTCAGCCAGGTGTCGACGCAGGCGTACGCGGCGTGCGCCGAGGCGGCGACCGCCACGTTGAAGCTGTTCTGCCACGCCTGCTCGCTGATCCGGGTGCCGGCGTAGGTGTCGACGTTGTAGAAGTTGTCGAGGAACTCCTTGAAGTAGGCGGGCCGGTCCTTGACTACTGCCGCCTTGATGTCCTCGAACACCGACTTGTCGACACCCTCGGGGTTGTCGTCGGTCTTGAGCAGGTACGGCGGGATCGCGCCCATCAGGACGGCCTTGCGCACCCGGTCCGAGCCGTAGGTCCCGAGGTAGCGGGTGACTTCGCCGGTGCCCATCGAGAAGCCGACCAGCACCACGTCGTCGAGCTCCAGGTGGTCCAGCAGTGCCTTCAGGTCCGCGGCGAAGGTGTCGTAGTCGTAGCCGACGGTAGGCTGGCTGGACTGGCCGAACCCGCGCCGGTCGTAGGTGATGACCCGGTACCCGGCGGCCAGCAGCACCCGTTCCTGCTTCTCCCACGAGTGCCCGTTGAGCGGGTAGCCGTGGATCAGCACCACGGGCGTGCCGGTGCCGTGGTCCTCGTAGTGGATCTCGATGTCCTCGGAGTTCTCACGGCCGACGGTGATCTTCGACATGGTGTTCTTCCTTCCTGTGACGGGACTTTCAGGCCACCGGGGGCACGTACGGGAATCCGGCGGTGGGCTTGCTGGTGACCGATTCGCGGCCGATGCCGAGGCGGATCGGGGTGTTCGCGGCGGTGGAGAACATGACGTCCGGCGCGTTGTCCGTCAGCGCGCGGCCGTTCCACTCCGCGAAGCCGAACGACGCCGGCGTCCCCACGGTGTAGGGCAGGACGTTCGGGAAGAACCGGTGTGCCAGCTTCTCCCCGTAGGCCTGGGGGTCCTCGGCCGTGCCGTACGCCGCGACGACCCCGGCGATCTCCTTGCCGACCAGGTCGCCGTAGGTGGTGTAGTCGTCCGCGGGCACACCGGCGTTGAGGCGGTCGCCCAGGTCCTCGTTGTACTGCGTGAACAGCGGGTGGATCATCGGCAGCCCGACGCGGTTGATCGAGCGCCAGCCCCCGGCGTCGGTGGCCAAAGTGGACACCGCCCACACCCCGACGCGGCCCGCGCCCAGCTCGGCGTCCGGCACCTCCAGCACGATCGAGTACACGGTGTGCCCGGCGAACAGGTTGGCCGCCCGTGCCTCGGTCCAGTCGCCGAGGTCGACCGTCGTCCCGTCCTGGAACGCGTGGCCCACCGCGTGCAGCACGTCCGGCTCGATCCAGAACGGGTCGCCCGCCTTGCCGGTCCACACGCGCAGCCCGCCCGCGCCGGTGACCGTCTCGCCGGTCACCCCTTCCGCCACGACCTCGCCCGGCGCGAACGGGTCGGCGGCCGCGGCGCCGGTGATCCGCCGTAGCACCCAGGTCTGGCTGCCCTGCTCGTCCCGCTCGCCGAACACGAACCGGTACGTCAGGTCCTCCACGACGTCACCGTTCGTGTCGACCTTGAACTCGTACATCCCCTCCGGGTGGTAGCCCGGCTCCGGGATGTCGCCGGCGATCGAGTGGCACACGTTGATGACGAACACGGTGCCGGTTTCGCCCCGGAACACGTACAGGTCGGTGATGTCGAGGCGGACGTCCTGACGGGCGATCGGCGAATCGAGGTGGTGCGACATGAGTTTTCTCCTTTGTGGACTTTCGGGTGACGGTGGTCAGGCGCGCGGCGACCAGCGCTGCTCGATGCGGCCGTACCGCCAGATCAGGGCCGCCACCAGCCAGGTGATGGCGAACAGGCCCGCGACGGCGAACCCGAGTGTGTTGAGGTCGAGGCCGGCGTTCCACGACCAGAACCCGCCCGACCAGCCGAACTGCCCGGCCAGCACGGACAGCAGTTCGGCGGCGCCGATCAGCACGGCCACCGCGACGGACAGCCCGGTGACCGTGAGGTTGTAGTAGATCCGGCGCACCGGGCTGGTGAACGCCCAGCCGTAGGCGAGGTTCATGAACGACCCGTCGATCGTGTCGAACAGGGTCATGCCGGCGGCGAACAGGACCGGCAGGCACAGGATGGCGTACCAGGGCAGCCCGGCGACGGTGGCGCTGCCGGCGAGGACGAGCAGGGCGACCTCGGTCGCGGTGTCGAACCCGAGCCCGAACAGCACCCCCAGCGGGTACATGTGCCACGGCCTCGAGATGGCCCGGGTGAACCGGCCCAGTAGCCGGTTGAGCAGGCCGCGGTGCGCCAGCTCGCGCTCCAGCGCAGCCTCGTCGAACTCGCCGGACCGCAGCCCGCGCAGCACCTTCAGGATGCCGGCCAGGATCACCGCGTTGACCGCGGCGATCAGGACCAGGAACGTGCCCGACACCGACGTGCCGATCAGCGACGTGTAGCGGTGCAGCGCCGAGCCGTCGTCCCGCAGCGGTCCGGCGATCGTCCGCACGCCCAGCGACAACAGCAGCGCGAGCCCGAACACGACCGTGGAATGGCCCAGCGCGAAGAAGAACCCGACCGACAGCGGACGGTGGCCCTCCTGCATCAGCTTGCGGGTCGTGTTGTCGATCGCCGAGATGTGGTCGGCGTCGAAGGCGTGCCGCATGCCCAGCGTGTAGGCGGTGACGCCGACCCCGAGCCCGAGTGCGGGCGCACCGGCGTGACCGTGCGCGACCAGGAGCAGGGCGCCCCAGCCCAGCACGTGCAGCGCGGCGATCACGGCGGCCATCCCGCCGGCGCGGCTCCACTCCCGCCGCGACAACGGTCGCCGGGACACCCGGGTCAGCGTGGTCGTCATGCTCTTCCCTCCGGCCGATCCACTTCGGACTCGATGACTCCGAGCCTGCTCGCCGGCGGCCGCCGGAGCCATGACGCCGCCTCCACAACGCGGTGTGGGGTTTTCCCCACACCGCAGCGGAGCCCGCCCGACCGGGCTCTCGGGAGCACCTCATGGCGCGCCCCGGCCGCCGCGGTGACGCTGAGGAGGAGACGGGCAGACGCCCGCGCGAACCGGAGGTAGTCATGACCCGAACAACCGAGAAGACCCGGCGGATCCCCGCCGCGGGAGCCGTGGGCTTCACCGCCTCGCCGGCGCTGGCCCGCGACCTCCAGCTGGTGCTGGCCGACCTCGTCGAACTGCACCTGCAGGCCAAGCAGGCGCACTGGAACGTGGTCGGCCCCGGCTTCCGGAGCCTGCACCTGGAGCTGGACGACATCACCGCCGCGGCACGGGAAGCGAGCGATCTGGTGGCCGAGCGGCTGCGCGCGCTGCACGGTGTGCCGGACGGCCGGTCCGGCACGGTGGCCGCCACCACGACGCTGGCCGCCTTCCCAGGCGGCGAGCGGTCCACCGGGGAGGTGATCGAGGCGATCACGAACCGGCTGCACGGTGTCGCGTCGACGATCCGCGTGCTGCGGGGTTCGGTCGACGCCGAGGACCCGGTCACCACCGATCTGCTGCACACGGTCGTGGAAACGCTGGAGAAGCACGCGTGGATGCTCGGCGCGGCGGGGCGGGAACCGCGGCGCTGACCGGAATCCGTTATATGCTCGGCAAATGAGGACGGACATCACGGTCGTCGTCGGCGAGGACCAGGCGCTGGTGCGCGAAGGCATCGTGCGGATGCTCGAACGCGCGGGCTGCACGGTCCTCGCCGCGGTCGGCACGGCCACCGAGCTCGTGCACGAAGCCCGGCGGCACAAGCCGGACGTGGTGATCACCGACATCCGCATGCCGCCGCAGTTCGACGAGGCAGGCCTGCGCGCCGCGATCGAGATCCGCGCGAGCGAACCGGGCATCGGCGTGATCGTGTTGTCGCAGTTCCTCGACGACACCTACGCCATCGACCTGGTCGGCGATCGCGCCGAGGGTGTCGGCTACCTGCTCAAGGAGAAGGTGGCGAGCCCCGAGCTGCTCGTCGACGCGGTCCGCCGGGTGGCCGACGGCGGTTCGGCCCTCGACCCGGACGTGATTGCCCGTCTGGTGGGCCGCAAACGGGTCGACAGCCCGCTGGACGGCCTCACCCAGCGCGAGCGCGAGGTGCTCGCACTGATGGCCGAAGGCCACTCGAACTCCGGGATCGCCGCCCGGCTCGTCGTCACCGTGCCCGCGGTCGAACGGCACGTCACCGGGATCTTCAGCAAACTCGGCCTGACCGACGCCGCCTCCGGGCACCGCCGCGTGCTCGCGGTGCTCAGGTACCTGGGGCAGTGAACAGCGCGGCCAGATCGGTTCCGACCAGCTGGTCCTTGGGCACGAACGCGCGCACCCCGGCGCCGGTGAGGGTCTGTTCCGGATAGCCGTGGTGGTCGGTGGAGGTCAGGACCACCGCGGGCGGCGCGGGTTCCCGGTGGATCTCCCGCGCGAGGGTGAGGCCGTCGGTGTCGGGCAGGTTCACGTCCAGCAGCACCCCGCCCGGACGGTGCGCGCGGATCGCGGCCATGGCCTCGCTGCCGTCGGCGGCGGCGTCGACCACCTCGAACCCGCGCACGGCCAGCAGACGGCCGGCGACGCGGCGGAAGGCCGCGTCGTCGTCGACCACCAGCACCGTGAATCCCATACCGCAAGCCTCGCCCGCCACCGCCCAACCCGCAATGGGGAAAACCCCACGATCATGGAACCGGGATCCGGGCGCGCAGCCGGGTGCCCCGGCCGGCCGGTGAGGACACCGCGAACTCGCCGCCGAGCGCGGCGATCCGGTCCGCGAGCCCGGGCAGGCCGCTGCCGGTCCCGGTCGTGCCCGCGCCGCCGATCCCGTCGTCGCTGACGCCGATCTCCAGCACGTTCCCGTCCGCAGTCAGGGCGACGGTGGCCCGGGTGGCGCAGGCGTGCTTGACCACGTTGGTGAGCGCCTCGGAGACGAAGAAGTAGGCGTGGGCCTCGACCGCGGGCGGCAACCGGCCGGGCAGCGTGCTCACGACGTCCACGGGCAGCGGCAGGCGGCGGCCCAGCGCCTCGGCCGCCGCGGGCAGACCGCATTCGGCCAGGACGGCGGGGCGGAGACCGGCGACCAGATCGCGCAGTTCGGCGATCGCCGTCCGCGCCTGTTCCACGGCCTCGTCGATGAGTTCCGCTTGACGCGGCGGCACGCGCTCGCGCGTCAGCTGCAGTGCGATGAGGACGTTGACCAGCCGGGCCTGCACGCGCTCGCGCAGCTCACCGGCCAGTCGCAGGCGGAACGCGGCCGTGGACTCGGCGATCCGGTGCTGTGCCACACAATCCGGCACCCGAGGTCGTGTTGCTCCACTGTGGACCGCGCTCGTCTCCGTCAGCTGCATGCTCCAAGCCTCCACCGTGGCGGGGCGGCCGGGTAGCGGGCGAGTCCTATCAGCTCATAACCGCTGCCTATGTCCCGCCGGTGAGCGGGATGGTGGCCCGCAGCGAGGTGCCGCTTCCCGGCGGCGAGGACAGGGCGAAGTCGCCGTCGAGCGCCGTGACGCGGTCGGCGAGGCCGATCAGGCCGCTGCCCGTGCCGTCGAGGTTCGCGCCGCCCGCGCCGTCGTCGCTGACGTCGAGGGTCAGCGTCGCGCCGTCGCAGCGCAGGTCGACCGTGATCCCGGTGGCGCCGGCGTGTTTCACCGCGTTGGTGATCGCCTCGGACACCACGAAGTAGGCGTTGACCTCGATCGTCGGCGGCAGCCGCCGGGGGAGGTTACCGGTGATCACCACCGGCAGCGGGGTGCGCGCCGCCAGCGCCTCGACCGCGGGCAGCAGCCCGCGCGAGGTCAGGATCGCGGGGTGGATGCCGGCGACGAGGTCCCGCAGGTCGTCGATGGCGGCCTGCGCCTGCCCGACCGCGTCGTCGACCAGGTCACCGACGCCGGGCGGCAGCTCCTCCCGCGCCAGCTGGAGTCCGATGAGGAGGGCCACGAGCCGTTGCTGCACACCGTCGTGCAGGTCGCGCGCCATCTGGCGGCGCACCTCGGTCGTGGTCTCCACGATCCGCCGCTGCGCCGCCCTGGACTCCACCGCGCGCACCTGCGCCGCGTCGCGTTCCCGGACCATCCGCTCGGTCGCGTGCCGCTCGGTGAGGTCGGTGAAGGCGTAGACCAGGCCGGGCCCGTCGTCGAGCTGGAGCGGCGCGGACCACCACGCGATCGGGAACATCGTCCCGTCCCGCCGCACGAACCAGTCGTTGTCGCCGTGCGCGGTCTCGCCGGTCAGCCGGGGCCGGAGCATCGGGCACTCCGCCGCCGGGTACGGCTCGCCCGTCACGCGCTTGTAGTGCACGGTTTCGTGGCTCGGCCGGCCGCGCAGCTCCGACACGTCGTCGTAGCCGAGCGCGTCCAGCGCGGCCTGGTTGGCGAACATGATCAGGCCCTCGGCGTCCACCACCCACACCGGTTGCGGCACGCTGTCGAGGACCAGCGGCAGCAGCGCGTCAACCGACCTCATGGCCACGCCCGCGCGCCCGGTCGCCGTCGGCGCTCTCGGTGGTCCGCAGCGAGCCCAGCAACGCGAGCCGCTCCTCGGTCGCGCTGCCCGGCTGAGCCTGGAAGACCTTGAGCTGCTGGCCGGGCGCGCTGTTCACGGTGAACGAGTGGTAGCTCAGGTCCAGCTCGCCCACCTGCGGGTGCCGGATCCGCATCGGCTCGTGCTTCTTCTCGCGCACGTCGTGCCGGGACCACAGCCGCACGAACTCCGGGCTCTTCACGGTCAGCTCGCCGACCAGGTCGGTCAGCCGCTGGTCGTCCGGGTCCGCACCGGCGGCCACCCGCAGCGCCGCGACACCCTTGGCCGCCACCGAGTCCCAGTCGCGGTAGAACTCCCGCGCCGCCGGGTCGAGGAAGCAGAAGCGGCCGAGGTTCGGCTCCGGCCCGGCCGGCGCGTACAGGGCCTGGCCGAGCGGGTTCGCGGCGAGCACGTCCAGCAACGGGCCCACGACCATTGCCGGGGTGTGCGTCCAGGTGTCCATCAGCCGCCGCAGATCCGGGTCCACCTGGCGGAAGCGGCGACGCCGCGGCCGGGGCCGCGCGAGCCGGTACAGGTGCTCCACCGCCTCCTGGTCCAGCCCGAGCACCGCGGCCAGCGATTGCAGGACGTGGTCGGACGGGTTGCGCTCCCGGCCTTGTTCGAGCCGGGCCAGGTAGTCCGTGCTGATCCCGGCCAGCGTCGCCACCTCCTCGCGGCGCAGGCCACCGCGGCGGCGACCCGAGTCGGCGAGACCGAGATCGGCCGGGGTGACCACGTTGCGGCGAGCCCTGATGAACTGGCCGAGCCGGTTGTCGTCCTCCACGGATCGAGGGTAAGCGCACCGGGGCCGCGAACGGTAGGAGTGCCACTCCTACCCAGCGCGTCGATTACCCTCCCGCTCTCGTGCTCAAGAAGGCCTCGTTCGCGGTGTCGCGCCTGATCGAATTCGCGTTGCTCGCCCTCGGCGTGCTCGTGTTCGTGTTCGACGACCCGGTGTTCGTGATGTGGTGGGACCTCCTGGCGGCCGTGTACCTGGGCGTCCGGATCAGGCGCGTGGCGCGGAAAACGGCGGGCACGGACTGGCGGCGCAGCCTGCTCGGCGGGCGCGGCGGGCTGTTCTTCACGGTGTTCACCAGCGTGGTCGGCATCACCTGCGGCCTGACCATCGTGCTCGGCACCGGCGACGACCTGGTCGCCAGGGTGTTCGGCGTGCCCGCCGTGCTGCTCGCCTGGGCGATCCTCCACTTCGGATACGCCGAGCGGTACGCGCACGCCTACTACCGGGCGCTGCCGGAACGGCAGTTCGCCTTCCCGGACACCGAGACACCCGTTTTCGCCGACTTCGCGTACTTCGCGTTCACCGTGGGCACCACGTTCGCGGTGTCCGACGTCGAAACCCGCACGACGGCGGCGCGGTCGCGGGTACTCTCGCACGGGGTGCTGAGTTTCCTCTACAACACCGCGACGCTCGGAGTCGCGATCGGCGTGATCACCGGGAGTTGACGTGTTCGGCGCACTGGCCTTCGACCTGGATTCGGTCGCCACCCTGCGGTTGTGCAGCTGGCGGGACAACGGCTGGCGCTCCCTGCTGATCCGGTCCTACGCCAACGACCCGGTCGCCGAGGAGGTCCTGCTGCCTGCCACCGCCGAGCAGACCCTCGTGCTGATCATCTCGGGCACCAAGACCATCGAGTCACGGGCAGGCGCGCGCTGGCACAGCGCCGAATACGGGCCGGGCCGGATCGGGATGACCGCACCGCACCAGGAGGCGCACCTGCGCTGGCGCGGCGCGGCCACGACGAGCACCAACGTGTACCTGCCCGCCGGGCTGCTCGAACGGACCGCCGCCGAACTGTTCGGGCGCGGCGCGTCGCGGGTGAGCCGCCCGGACGCGCTCGCCGCCGACGATCCGGTGCTCGCGGCCGTGCTCACCGGGCTCGGCGACGCCGCGCTGACCGGGGCGGACGAGCTGTACGCGGAGACTGCGGCCGCGTTCATCGCCGCGCACCTGCTCACCCGGCACGCCTCGGCGCCCGAACCGGCTCCGGTGCGCGCCGAGGACATCCGGGTGCGGCAGGCCGTCTCGTTCATCCACGACAACCACCACCTGCCGCTGACGCTCGCCGAAATGGCGGCCGCGGTGGAGTTGAGCCCGTTCCACTTCCTGCGGGTCTTCAAGGCCGCGACCGGGACGACCCCGTACCGGTTCCTGAACACCGTGCGGATCGACCGCGCGCGGCGGTACCTCGGGCGGACCGACCTGCCCGTCAGCGACATCGCGCACCTGTGCGGGTTCACCTCGCCGTCCCGGCTGGCGACCGCGTTCCGCCGGGAGACCGGGGTGTCGCCCACCACGTTCCGGGAGCAGCAGCAATAAACGGCCTGCCACGCAGCAAGCAGGGGAAGGCGCGCGCCCGCCGCGGAACCTAGCGTGGCCGGCATGGCCACTAACGACCCGACGGTGGAGCTGTCCTGCGTCCTCAACGGACAGTCCGTCCGCCTCCAGGTGGATCCCCGTGAATCGCTCCTCGACGTGCTGCGCGAGCGGCTCGTCCGCACCGGCACGAAGAAGGGCTGCGACCAGGGCCACTGCGGCGCGTGCACGGTGCACGTCGACGGCCGCCGGGTGGTGTCCTGCCTGACCCCGGCCGTCCAGGTCGCGGGGCAGGAGGTGACGACCATCGAGGGCGTCGCCGGGCCCGACGGCGGGCTGCACCCGCTGCAGCAGGCCTTCATCGACCACGACGCCCTGCAGTGCGGCTACTGCACGCCCGGCCAGATCATGTCCGGCCTGGCCTGCATCGCCGAGGGCCACGCCGGCGACGACGACCAGATCCGCGAGTACCTCAGCGGCAACATCTGCCGCTGCGGCGCCTACACCGGCATCGTCGCCGCGGTCCGCGAGGCCGCCGCGCGGAACGGGGCGTGAGGTCGTGCGAGCTTTCCGCTACCTCGTGCCGGACAGCGTGGACGCCGCCGTCGACGCGCTGCGGTCGGCGCGGCCGGGCACGAAGATCCTCGCCGGCGGCACCACCCTCTACGACCTGATGAAGCTGGGCATCGAAGCCCCGCCCGCGGTCGTCGACGTGCACCGACTGCCCGGTTTCGACGCCGTCGGGACCGGACCGGACGAGCTGTCCTTCGGCGCGGGCGCGCGGATGGCCGACGTCGCCGACCACCCCGTGATCCGCGCGGACTACCCGGCGCTGTCGGAGTCGCTGTGGCGCGCGGCGTCGCAGCAGCTGCGCAACATGGCCACGGTGGGCGGCAACCTGTTGCAGCGCACCCGCTGCGCCTACTTCCGCGGCGGCCCGGAGTTCCCGTGCAACAAGCGCAACCCGGGCAGCGGCTGCGCCGCCATCGGCGGCCACGACCGCGCGCACGCGCTGCTCGGCGGTTCGGAGTCGTGCATCGCGACCTACCCCGGCGACTGGGCGATCGCGCTGCTCGCGTTCGACGCCGTCGTGGACGTGGCCGGCCCGGGTGGCGAGCGCCAGGTGCCGCTCGCCGACCTGCACGTCGAACCCGGCGACGACCCCACCCGCGAGCACACGCTCGCCGCGGACGAGCTGATCGTGCGCATCCGCGTGCCGGCGAGCGCGGCCGGCCGCGGCTCGACCTACCACAAGATCCGGGACCGGGAGTCCTACGCGTTCGCGCTCGCCTCGGCCGCCGTCGCGGTGACGCTAGACGGTGGCGTGATGGGGGAGTGCCGCATCGCCCTGGGTGGCGTCGCCACGCGACCGTGGCGGGCGGCCGAGGCCGAAGCCTTCCTGTCGGGCCGGGCGCTGACACCCGAGAACGCCCGGCGGGCCGGGGAAATCGCCTTCGACGGCGCCCGCCCCGGCACCTACAACGGGTTCCGAGTCGAACTGGGCATCCGCACGGTCGCTGACGCGGTGCGCATTGCCGGAGAGCGAGCCAGCAGATGACCGCCATCGACAACCGCCGGGTCGACGCCCGCGACAAGGTGACCGGCCGCACCGCCTACGGCGCCGACCGGGTGCCGGAGGGCCTGGCGTACGCGATGTTCGCGACCGCCCGGATCGGCAAGGGCCGGATCGTCTCGGTCGGCACCACCGCCGCCGAGGCGGTGCCCGGCGTGCGCATGGTGGTGACCCGGTTCGAACCCGGTGAGCTGGGCGAAGGCAGCTTCGTCATGGGCGGCGGGCACGGGTTCCAGAGCTTCCAGCCGCTGCTGGGCGACCGGGTGGCCTACCGCGGGCAGCCGATCGCGCTGGTGGTCGCGGACACGCTCGTCGCGGCGACCGAGGCCGCCGATCTGGTGACCGCCGAGTACGAGGTGGAGCCGTTCGCGGTCGGGCTCGACGCCGACGGCGCGACCACCGTCGTCCAGGAGGAGGCCATCCCGCTGCCGTTCCTGGCCGACGTCAAGGTGGGCGACGCGGACGCCGCCTTCGCCGCCAGCCCGGTGCGCGTGGAGGGCACCTACGAGCACGCCCCGCAGCACCAGGTGCCGATGGAGCTGATCAGCAGTGTCGTGGAATGGCACGGCGACCGCGTGATCGTGCACGAGGGCACCCAGAACGCGGGCGCGCTGCGCCACGGCCTGGCCCGGCAGCTGGGCATCGACGCGGCGAACGTCGAGATCCGCTCGCCCTACGTCGGCGGCGGGTTCGGGCAGAAGAACTCGCTGCAGCCGCACCTGGGGCCGCTGGCCGTCGTCGCGCGCCGCCTCGGCCGTCCGGTCAAGCTGGTGCTGCCGCGGCCGCAGACGTTCCACGCGGCCAGCTTCCGGCCCGCGTCCCGGCACACCGTGCGGCTGGGCGCCGACACCTCCGGCAAGCTGCTGGCGGCGGTGCACGAGGTCGACCAGCAGACCTCCCGGCACGACCTGTTCCCGTGCACGGCCACGGAGGTCACCTCGAGGCTGTACGGCGTGCCGGCCTTCCGCGGCAGGCAGCGGCTGGTGCGGACCGACGTGCAGACCCCGGGGTACATGCGCGCGCCGTTCGAGAGCCCCGCGACGTTCGCGTTCGAGTCCGCCGTGGACGAGCTCGCCTACGCCACCGGGCAGGACCCGGTGGCGCTGCGGCTGGCCAACGACACCGCGGTCGACCCGGTGAGCGGGCACCCGTTCTCCAGCCGCTACCTGGCCGAATGCCTGCGGCGGGGCGCGCAGCGGTTCGGCTGGGCGGACCGGAACCCGGAGCCCGGGTCGATGGTCGCCGCGGACGGGGCGTCGATCGGCTGGGGCGTGGCGGCGGGGGCCTACCCGTGCAACGTCGCGCCCGCGGTCGCGCACCTGTCGGCGAGCGCGGACGGGCAGGTGACGGTGAGCGTCGACGGGCACGAGATGGGGCAGGGCATCCGGTCGGCGATCGCGTTGACCGTGGCCCGCGACCTCGGGATGGCGGCCGCGGACGTGGTGGTGCTGGTCGGGGACACCCGGGTGGCGCCGCAGCACCTGACGGCTGGTTCGTGGGGCACCGCGACGGCGCTGCCCGCCGTCCAGAGTGGACTGGCGGAGCTGCGCAAGCACCTGGACGTCCCGGCGTCCGGGGACGTGGACGTCGCGGCGGCGGTCGCGGCGACCGGGCGGGACGCGGTGGAGGTCGAGGTGACCTCGCAGGCGCCGGAGATGCTGGAGCGGTCCCGGGCCGGACTGGTCGCGATCGCCGGGCCGGAGTTCGGCGAGTTCAGCTCGTTCAGCTGGATCGCGCACTTCGTCGAGGTGCGGGTCGAGGCGGGGACGCGGCGGATCCGCGTGCCGCGGGTGGTCAGCGTCGCGGACTGCGGCCGGGTGGCGAGCCCGGTCACGGCGGCCAGCCAGGTGCGCGGCGCCGTGGTGTGGGGTATCGGCGCGGCGCTGCGGGAGGAGAGCGAGGTGGACGACCGCTTCGGCGGCTTCCTCAACACCACGCTGGAGGAGTACCCGGTGCCGGTGAACGCCGACGTGCACGACATCGACGTGTCCTTCATCGACGAGCCGGACCCGCTGTTCAACTCGGCCGGGGTGAAGGGGCTGGGCGAGGTCGCGATGGTCGGGGTGGCCGCGGCCATCGCGAACGCGGTGCACCACGCGACGGGCCGTCGTCCCCGGCGGCTGCCCATCCGGCTCGAGCACGTCCTCTGACGTGGCCGTGGTGTCCCGGCCGGCGGTGAGCGCGCCGGACGCGCTGAGCCCGGCCGCGCTCGCCGACGCTCGCCGATCCCAGCCTCGGCGCGGGCTGGCCGGGCTGGTGTTCGTGCTGCCGGTCGCCGGGTTCCTGGCGGCCGGCGCGGGCGGCCCCGCGCAGTCGGCCGCGCTGCTCGGCCCCGTCGTGGCCTTCGCGCTGCCGCTGGTGGCGATGATCGCCTTCTGGTGGGACGACTGGCCCGGCAGCCTCGCGCGTCCGGGGTGGTCCGGGCTCTACGACACCCTGCTCGTCGCGGCCGGCGGGCTGGTGCTGAGCCTGCTCGGGCGGGCCGTCGCGGGCGCGGCGAACCCGTTGCCGCTGGCCGGCGGATCTTCACGGTCATGCTGCAGCTGACGCTGGTGTGTGAACGGTGGCCGCTCGCCGGTTCCGGGCGGATCCGCTCCGGCCTCGCCGCACTGGCCGGGTGCTGGGCGGCAGGCGCGGTGGCGTACCTGCTGCTCGTCCGGTCCGGCGCCGTGCCGGGGGAGGCCTACGGGGCGTGGTTCACGGCGCTCGGCGCGTGGCAGATGGTCTGTTACGTCGCCCTGCGGGGGTGGCCGTTCGCCCGCATCCGGCGGCGTGCCGTCCGGTTGGTGACCGCGAACGTGGCCGTGGTGGCGTGCGGTTCGGTGAGCTGCCTGATCGCGGAACCGGGCCGCGTCACGGCGATCGCCGCGGCGGTGGTCGCGTCGGTCCTGCTCGTTTCGATGCAGTTCGAGGCGTGGCCCGCGGTGCGGCTCGGTCCACTGCCCGGGCGGAGCGTGGCGCTGGTGATCGTGGCCGTGCTGGCGGTGTCGCTGTCGTGGCTGCTCCCGCTGCTCGCCCGCGTGGCCGGTGTCCCGGAGTCCGAAGTGGACGGTTGGGTCACGCACGCGTTGCTGAACGCGCTGAGCCTGGCCGTCATCCTGCACGTCGCGGTGTGGCGCCGCTGGCCCCGCCGCGCGTGATCCGGGTCACCGGGTGTCACGGCTTTCGGTCGAGCGGTGTCTTCAGGGCGAGTTGCTGTGGACGGAAGGGAAAACCCATGAACATCGCCCTGTGGATCGCCGCCGGGATGCTCGCCGCGGTCGCCCTCGCCGGGGGCTTCACCAAGTCGTTCCTGCCGGTGGAAAAGCTGGGCGCGGCGACGCACGGCGGGGAGTGGACCGGGGACGCCGCGCCCGCGTTCGTGCGGACGCTCGGCGTGCTGGAAATCCTGGCCGCGATCGGGCTGGTGCTGCCCGCGCTGACCGGGGTCGCGCCGGTGCTGGTGCCGGTGACCGCGGTGTGCTGGGTCGGGCTGATGATCGGCGCGATGATCACGCACCTCCGCTACGCGGGCGGCGCCCGGTTCGCCGGCCTGAACCTGATCTACCTCGTGATCGCGGTGTTCGTCGCGTGGGGCCGCTTCGGGATCGCGCCGTTCGCGGGGTGAGCGGGCCGATTTCCGCGTACCGTGCGGACCGGGGTTGTCGAGGACAGGAGGATGGGATGCCAGCGAGCGTCATCGACCGCCGTGACGGCCGACCGGACGGCGAGAACTGGACCGAGAACTTCGAAGAACTCCCCGGCGGCGCGGGGATCTCCATCATCCTGGAATCGACGTCGGAAGCCGGTGCGGGCCCGCGCCTGCACCGGCACCCGTACGCGGAGACGTTCGTGATCCGCCGCGGCAGCGCGGTGTTCACCATCGGAGCCGACGAGGTCGCCGCCAGGGCCGGTCAGGTGCTCGTCGTCCCGGCCGGGACGCCGCACAAGTTCACCACCGGCCCCGACGGCTACGAAGCTGTGCACATCCACGCCGGCCCGCGCTTCGTCACCGAGTGGCTGGAGTAGGGGGCACGGTCAGCACCAGCTTGCCGAACTGGTCGCCCGCCTCCAGTTCGGCCAGTGCGCGCGGGCCCTGGTCCAGCGGGAAGGTGCGGTGGACCACCGGCCGGATCCGGTGCTCGGCCACCAGGGCGAGCATCTGCCCGAACTCGCGCGCGCTGCCCATCGACGTGCCCAGCAGGCTGATCTGCCGGAAGAACATCTCGCGCAGCGACAGGGTGACGTCCGCGCCCGTCGTCGCGCCGAGCGACACCAGCCGCCCGCCCGGGCGCAGCACCGACAGGCACCGGCCGAACGTGGCCGAACCGACGCTGTCGATGACGAGATCCACCGGCTTTCCCAACGCCTCGCGCCAGTCCTCGGCGCTGCCGATCGCCCGGTCCGCCCCCAGTTCGAGCGCCCGGCGGCACTTCTCGGGACTGCGCGAGGTCACGCTGACGGTGGCGCCGGCCGCCTTGGCCATCGCCAGTGCGAAGGTGGCCACCCCGCTGCCGATCCCGGGCAGCAGCACGTGCTCGCCCGCGCGCAGCCCGCCGCGCGTGAACAGCGCGCGGTACGCCGTCAGCGCGGCCAGCGGGAGGGCCGCCGCTTCGTCCCAGCCGAGGTGCGCCGGTTTGGGCGCCACGTTCTTCGCAGGCACCACGACGAACTCGGCGAACGTGCCGTCGGTTGGCACGCCCAGGATGGCGGGGACCTCCGGCACGTCGCCGGGCTCGTCCCAGTCCAGCGAAGGGTTGACGACGACCTCGGTCCCGGGAGCCACATCCACGCCGGGACCAGCCGTGGCGACCACGCCGGCGCCGTCGGAACCCAGCACGACCGGCGCGTCGCCGGCACCGCGCGCGTCGACGAGGAACAGGTCGCGGTGGTTGAGACCGGCCGCGCGGAGAGCGACCACGACCTCGCCCGGTCCAGGCCGCGGCGCGGGCACCTCGGCCACCCGCACACCCGTGAGTCCCGTCGCGTTCCCGTGCACCACCGCCGTCATCGTTGTCACGTCCGCGAAGCTAGCAGCGGCCCGTCGCGCGCCTCCAATGATCGCGAACCGTGTCACAGCACGGGTTTTTCAGATCGTGAACCGCCGTCACTCGAGCTCGGCGTCGAGGGTGATGGTGGTGCCCGCCAATGCGGCGGAGACCGGGCACGTCTCCTTGGCGTCCTCGGCGATCTTCCGGAAGTCGTCCGGGCTCGCGCCCGGCACCGTCGCGCGTACCGCGAGCGCGATGCCCTTGATCTCGTACCCGCCACCGGACTTCGGGCCGAACGACACCGTCGCCGTGGCCCGGATCCGCTCCGGCGGGGTGCCCGCGCGTCCGAGCAGGCCGGACAGCTGCATGCAGTAGCACGAGGAGTGCGCGGCGGCGATCAGCTCCTCGGGGCTGGTCTTGCCGCCGGCTTCCTCGGCACGGGCGGGCCACGAGACCGCGAACGTGGTCAGCTCCGACGTGTCGAGGCTGGTCTCCCCGGACCCGCTCGGCAAGTCGCCGGTCCAGGTCGTGGTGGCTTGACGGTCGGTCATGGCGGACCTCCTCCGGTTCGTGCGCTGCACACGGGCGAGGCCGCGGCGCGGCCAGGGCGGTCACGGGTGGCCGGCGTGGGCGGCTGGAGCGCGCGCCGTGCACACCTGACCTGTCTCCGGCCCGGTCAGCAGACGCTCCAGATTGTCCTCGAACCCGTCCGCCATGCGCCAGTCCGCCGCGAGCGTGAACAACGTCCGGCCGTCCGCGCCGCCCAGGGCGCACGCGAACCCGGCCCGGTCCAGTGGGACGGTGGCGAGCACCGCGCCGCCCTCGGTGACCCGCAGGCAGGCCGGTCCCCGCTCGGTCCAGCCCGGCGTCCACACGGCCGGTGACGACGATCTCGTTGAGGCACGGATTTCCACCCAGGCGCGGGACAAGCGCCCGGGTTCGTCGCCCTGATCAGGGCGGACGCCAACCCGGTCAGCAGAACGTCGCTCGTCGTTGCCGCTCCTCACGGTCGAGGGAACCCGTTCACCGGCTACCCGGACGGCGGCCGGCCGGATCGGAGCCGATCAGCGACATCCCGCTCAGGTCGCCGTCCACCGCCCGCACCTCCCGCAGGCACAGCTCGCGCAGGTCGATCACCATCGGACCGGGATCCCGGGTGACGTCGCGGCGGGTCAGCACCGCGAAGGCGGCCGCCACGTCCGCCGGCGTCGGCGGGCACGGCTCACCCTGGGCGCGCGGGCTGGTGGAGCGCAGGAACGCGGACAGGACCTCGACGATGGTCGCCTGGTCCCGCGGCGAGTCGACCGCGATCCGCTCCAGCGCGTAGATCCCCCCGAGCCGCCGGTGCAGGTTCGCGACGCCCTCGGCGCCCAGCTGGTCGACGGCGCGGGTGTAGCGGTCGGTGATCTGTCCCTGCCGGGCCACCTCGATCTGCTCCCGGGTGGCCTGCAACGAGATCGCGGTGAACACGAGCGCGCCGACCGCGGTCACCGTGGTGACCATCCCGCCGATGCGGGACCAGCGGTCCGCCGCGCGGGAGCCGGCGGCCGCGGGGCGTGGCAGGCTCCGCGACCACAGCACCCCGGCGGCCACCAGCGCCACGACGGCCGCCACCAGCGGCCACCACTCGGTGAGGAACGGCCACCACGACGTCGCCGCCGGAGTCAGCTGCCAGCCGAGGGCGGCGACCGCCAGCACGACCAGAGCCGGCGCCGTGCGGCGGGCCCGGCGCCGGGTCCGGAGGTCGCGCTCCCGGCTCCGCAGCGCGTCACGCGCGAGATCTTCGTCCACGTGCGGTAGTCGCCACGCCACAGCCCGGCGTAACCGGCCGGGTCGTCAGACCTTGACCGACGGGCGCCCCGGGGACAGCGCGCCCGCGGCGATGGCGGCCACCGCGGCCGTCACGGCGAACACCAGGAACCCGCCGCGGAAGCCGGCGAGCGTCTCCGCGACCAGGCTCGCCGCCGCGACGCTCGACACCACCGCGGCCCCCAGCGAAGCCCCGAACTCGTGGAACGTGCTCACGATGCCCGACGCGATCCCGGCCTCGTGTGGCGCGACCTGCCCCAGTGCCGTCGCCGACGCCACCACGAACAGCACCCCGGTGCCGGCGCCCGCGACCGCGATGCTGATCGCGACCACCGCGGCGTTCATGACCAGCGCGGGCACCGTCAGGCCGATCGCGGCGACCAGCAGCCCGGCCACCGCGAGCGTGCGCGCGCCGAACCGCCCGATGACCCGCCCGGTGAGGTTCGCCGCGGCCATCGTCAGCAACGCCACCGGCAGGAACAGCAACCCGGTCACCAGCGCGTTGAACCCGCGCTCCTGCTGGAAGTAGAACGTCCCGAGGAAGAACACCGCGACCGTCAGCGCCGTCGCCATCAGGATGAGGAACGTGCCCGTCGCCACCGGGCGGCGGACCAGCAGCCGCACGTCCATCAGCGGCGCCTTCGTCCGCCGCTGCCACGCCACGAACGCCACGTACCCGACCGCGGCCGCCAGCACCAGCCACCCGGTCGTCGCGGTCAGCCAGCCCTGGTCCCCGGCGTTGATCAGGGCATACACCAGCGCCCCGGACGAGGCGGTGACGAGCAGCGCGCCCAGCACGTCCAGCCGCGCGCCTGGGACCACCGGCGCCGAGCCGGGCAGCATCCGCGCCAGTGCGACGACGATGAAGAGCCCGATCGGCACGTTGATCCAGAACACCCACGGCCAGCCCGGGCCCGCGGTGAGCAGCCCGCCCAGCAGCACGCCGAGAGCCGCGCCGCCGCCGCCCAGCGCCGACCACACGCCCAGCGCCTTGTTCCGCTCGTCGCCGTCGAAGAGCCCCACGACCAGCGACAACGCCGACGGCGACAACAGCGCCGCGCCGACGCCCTGCGCGATCCGGCCGCCCAGCAGCACGGCGGACGACCCGGCCAGCCCGGTCACCAGCGAAGCGACCGTGAAGACCACCAGCCCGGCGAGCGCGATCCGCTTGGCGCCGGCGAGGTCGGCGAGCCTGCCGCCGAGCAGCAGCAGCCCGCCGAAGGTGAGCGTGTACGCGCTGACCACCCAGGTCATCGCTTCGCGGCTCATGCCGAGGTCGGTCTCGATGTGCGGCAGCGCGATCGCCACCACCGTGACGTCGAGGATCAGCATCAGCTGGGCGACCCCGAGGAAGCCGAGGATGCGCCACCGCAGCGGGTGCGCACCGGGTCTTGCGAACGAATCCGACATCATCTTCTCCGGTTAACTCGTACGACGAAGTACGACTTACAACCGTCATGCTAACTCGTACATTCCCGTACGAGCTAGACTTCGGTGGTGAGCACTTCCGCACGACCGCGCCGGCGCGCCGACGCCGAGCGCAGCATCGCCCGCATCGTCACCGCCGCCAGGGAGGTGCTCAGCCGGGATCCGGACGCGAGCATCGACGACATCGTGAAGGCCGCCGGAGTGGGCCGGATGACGTTGTACGGGCACTTCCCCAATCGCGCGGCGCTGGTCGAGGCCGCGCTCGCCGACGCCATCCGGGCAGGCGAGGAGGTCCTGTCGGAGGTCGACCTCGACGGCGACGCGCGGGACGCACTGGCCCGGCTGATCGGGCCCAGCTGGTCGCTCGTGGCCGAGTCGACGAAGCTGCTGCAGGCCGCCGAAGGTCTCCTGCCCGCGGCGCGCATCCGCGAACTGCACGGCGATGCCGCGAACCGGGTCGAGGACCTCATCCGGCGGGGCCGGCGGCAGGGCGTGTTCCGGACGGATCTGCCGGTCACGTGGCTGGTCAACGTAGTGCACTACGTCCTCAACGGGGCCGCCGAGGAGAACCGCGCCGGACGGCTGAGCGCGACGGAGGCGCCCGCCGTGGTGAGCGCGACGGTCCGGTCGTTGCTGGCGCCGCCGGATTTGCGTTGACGTTCGCGTCAACCCGCAGAATCGCGCCCGTGTTCACGGAAGCAGAACTGGATTACCTGAAGTCCCAGCCGCTCGGCCGGCTCGCCACGGTGTCGCCGGGCGGGCAGGTGCAGAACAACCCGGTCAACTTCTTCGTCGCCGACGGCGCGATCGTCATCGGCGGGCACGCGCTGGGGGCGTCGAAGAAGTTCCGCAACGTCCAGCGGGGCAGCACGGTGTCGTTGGTGGTGGACGACCTGGCGACGGTGGATCCCTGGGCGCCGCGCGGGGTGGAGATCCGTGGCAGCGCGGTGGCGCTGACCGACCAGGAGCCGCCGGTGCCGTACTTCTCGCGGGAGATCATCCGGATCACCCCGGCGCGGATCATCGCGTGGGGACTGGACGGTCCCCGGGCGAGCCGGTCGGTGGGGTGATCACGGCCGCTAGGCTCGACCGCCACCGGCGAAGGGAGTCCAGTGCCGATCGAGCACGAAGCCAAGGTCCTCGACATCGACCCCGGAAGCGTCGCGGCGCAAATCCTGCGTGCGGGCGGGGAGCGGGCCGGCGAACCCCGGCTGATGCGGCGCTACGTCTACGACGTCACGCCGGGGGACCGGTCGAAGTGGGTCCGGTTGCGCGACACCGGCACCGAGACGACGTTGTGCGTCAAGGAAATCCGCAGCGACGCCATCGACGGCACGCACGAGGCCGAGGTGACGGTCGGCGACTTCGCCGGCGCTCGTGAGTTGCTCGGCCTGCTCGGATTCACGCCCAAGTCCTACCAGGAGAACCGCCGCACGAGTTTCACCCTGGACGGGGCGCGGCTGGAGATCGACGAGTGGCCGCTCATCCCGCCCTACCTCGAGATCGAAGCCGCCACGGTGGCCGACGTCGTGCGGGTCGCCGGGTTGCTCGGCTTCACCGAGGACCGGTTGACGGGCGAGAACACGATCAAGGTGTACGCGCGCTACGGGATCGACCTGGCATCGATCCCGCGGCTCCGCTTCTGAAGAGGAGTTGGCGTGGGCGGCTCGCCACTCCCGTCCGGCACACCACCCGCCCGTCACAAGCCGGTCACGCGACCGGCCTTCCGCGGCCGTCGCGGGGCGGTGGCGGATGCTCACACGGGCTGGCCTTCCGCGATCAGGTCGTCCAGCGCCAGGCGCGCGCCGCGGGTGTGTTCGGCGGCGTAGGCCTCTTCGCCGAGGGCTGCGCGCGCCTTGGCCTCGATGCGGTCGACGTCGCCGCGTTCGGCTGGGGGGAGTGGGGTTCCGACGGAGCGGCGGGCGTGGTCCGCGGCCCCCAGCAGCCGGGCCGCCAGCGTGGGGGCTCCGGTCAGGGCGTGGGCGCCGGCGAGGCCTTCGAGCGCCAGCGCGACTGCCCGCGGGTCCGTGGCCCGCCGGGCGATGTCCAGTGCTCGCCGGTGCCAGGTGAACGCCCCGTCGGCGTCGCCGCGGAGTTCGGCCACGAAACCCAGCTCGGCGCACACCAGGGTGTTGCCTGGCTCGTGCTCCACCAGCCCGTGCCAGTCCAGCAGCACCCGCAACTGCCGCTCCGCCTCGTCCAGCGCGCCCTCCCGGCGCGCGCCCAGCGCGAGGCCCGTCCGCGCGTACATCTCGCCCGGCGTGAAACCGCTTTCCACCGCCACCCGCTCCGCCCGCTCGTGCAGGCGCCGCGCCTCGGCGAAATCCCCCGCGAGCAGCGCGGTGCGGCCCAGCCACGACAGCTGGTAGGACACCTCCGGCCACAACCCCAGCTGCTCGGCCCGCCGCAGGCTCTCGGTGTGCAACCGCTCGGCGTCGGCATAGCGGCCCTCGAACTCGGCCAGTGTGCCCAGCGCGAACGACGCCTGCACCTGGCCCCACCGGTCACCGACCTCCGCGAAGATCGCGGCGCTCTCCTCCGCGGCCGCGTGGGCCTTCGCCAGCTCACCGCGTGCGATCAGCTGACTGGCCGAATCGGCGAGCCCCGCCGCCGTGCCCCACCTGTCACCCAGCGACGCGAACCCGTCCAGCGCCGCGCAGGTCAGCCTCGACGCCCCGGTCAGATCCGCGACCGTGCCCAGCACGTACCCCAGGAACCACAGGGCCCGCGACCGCACCGCCACGTCGGGGATCGTCGCGGCCTCCTCGGCCACCGCCGGGTCGACGCGCCCGCCGGCCAGCACGCCGAGCCCCGCCAGCCAGGCCCGCGCCGCGGCCCGGCGGCCGGGCGCCACCTCGCCCGGTACCGCCAGCGCCGCCCGTAACGAACGCAGCGCCTCGCCCAGCCGCCCGCGCAGGAACCAGTACCACGACAGGCTCGTCACCAACCGCAGCGCCTCGTCCGCCGCGCCCTGGCGGACCAGCGTGTCGAGCGCCGCCCGCAGGTTCGCCGACTCCGCGTCCAGCGTCTCCAGCCAGTGGCACTGACCGGTGCGGCGCAGCAACGGGTCCGCGCGCTCCGCGAGCGCCGTGTAGTGCCGCGCGTGCCGGGACCGGACCGGCTCGGTCTCGCCTGCCTCGGCCAGCCGCTCCAGGCTGTACGCGCGCACCGACTCCAGCAGCCGGTACCGCGGGCCCAGCTCCACGTGCTCGCACACCACCAGCGACCGGTCGACCAGCCGCCCCAGCACGTCGACCACCGTGCCCGGCTCGCCCCCGCACACCTCCTCGGCCGCCTCCAGCCCGCACCCCTCGGCGTGCACCGCGAGCCGCCGCAGCACCTCACGCTCCGATGTGGACAGCAGCTCCCAGCTCCAGTCGATCATCGCGCGCAACGTCCGCTGGCGCGCCGGCGCGTCCCGGGCGCCGGTGGCGAGCAGGCGGAACCGGTCACCCAGGCGCGCCAGCAGCTCGTGCACGCCGAGCGCCCGCACCCGCGTGGCGGCGAGTTCCAGCGCCAGCGGCAACCCGTCGAGCGTGCGGCAGATCGCGGCGACCGCGTGCACGTTCCCTTCCGTGAGCGCGAACCCCGGCGCCGCGGCCGCGGCTCGCGCGACGAACAGCCGCACCGCGCTGAACTCCCGCACCGACGGCAGCACTTCCGCAGCCGGCCGTTCCCGGTCGGCGTGGCCCTCGGCGGGGATGCCCAGCGGCGGCACCGTCCACAATGTCTCGCCGGTGAGCCCGAGCGGTTCCCGGCTCGTGGCGAGGATCCGCAGGCCCGGCGCCGCGGCGAGGAGCCGGGCCGCCAGCGCGGCGACCGGCTCGACGAGATGCTCGCAGTTGTCCAGCACCAGCAGCAACCGCCGGTCCCGCACCGCGTCCGCCAGCCGCGCCGTCAGATCGCCCGCGTCGTCCCGCACCCCGAGCACCGCCGCGACGGCCTCGGCCGGGCGCGCCGGACCGCGCTCGCCGAGCCCGGCGAGCTCCACCAGCCACACCCCGTCCGGCACCGCGAGCCCACCGGCGGCCTCCAGCGCGAGCCGCGTCTTGCCGACCCCGCCAGGCCCGGTCAACGTGACCAGCCGCGCGTGCTCCAGGGCCTGCCGGACCTCGCGCACCGCCGCCTCACGCCCGACCAGATCGGTCAAGGGCACCGGCAGGTTCGACCGCGGACCCGGCGGATCCGGCGCCGGATCCAGGGCCGGGTCCTGGCGCAGGATCGCCTGCTGCAACCGCACCAGCTCCGGCCCCGGCTCCAGACCCAGCTCGCCGGCCAGCCGCTCCCGCAACGCCGTGTAGGAGGCGAGCGCCTCGCTCTGCCGCCCCGACCGGTACAGCGCCCGCATGTGCAACGCGCGCAACCGTTCCCGCAACGGGTGCTCAGCCACCAGATCGCCCAGCTCGCCCGCCAGCTCCACGTGCTCGCCGAGCGCCAGCCGGGCCTGCGCCAGCTCCTCGACCGCCGCCAGCCGCTCCTCCTCCAGCCGCTGCGCGTACCCGGCGGCGAACGGCTCCTCCGCGAAATCCGCCAGCGCCGGCCCCCGCCACAGCGCCAGCGCATCCCGCAGCAGCGCGGCCGTCCGAGCCGGATCCCGCCCGGCCTTCGCCCGCCCCACCAGCGCACGGAACCGGCGGGCGTCTACTGCGTCCTCCGGCGCCCGCAACGCGTAACCCGGCGGCTGCCGTACCACGAGCGCGCGGGCGCCCGGCTCGGCCGCCTCGAGCGTGCGGCGCAGCTGCGAGATCTTCGTCTGCAACGTGTTGGCCGGGTTGCCCGGCAACCGCTCGCCCCACAGGTCGTCGGCCAGGCGCGACACCGGGACCGGCCTGCTCTCGTGCACCAGCAGGTCGGCCAGCAGCGCGCGCACCTTCGCCTCCGGCACCGCGACCGCGGCGCCGTCGGCCGCCTGCACGGCGAGCGGACCCAGCACTGAAAACCTCACGCGACAGACAGTAACGACGGGCACCGACAGAAAATCGTGCGCGAACCGTGCGAATGCTCCGGCACCTTCACGACATGACCACTGACACGCCATCCACCACGGTGCTGGGCCTCGGCGCCATGGGCACCGCGCTCGCCGGAGCGCTGCTGTCGGCGGGCCACCCGGTGACCGTGTGGAACCGGACCGCCGCCAAGGCCGACGCCCTGGTGGCCCGCGGCGCCGCGCGCGCCGCCAGCCCCGCCGAGGCCGTCGCCGCGAGCCCGGTCGTCGTCGCCTGCCTGCTCGACTACGACTCCGTCCGCGAGGTGCTCGGCACCGGGAACCTGCAGGGCCGCACGATCGTCAACCTCACCAACGGCACCCCCGGCCAGGCTCGCGAGTTCGCCGAATGGGCCGCCTGCCAGGGCGCCGACTACCTCGACGGCGGCATCATGGCGGTGCCGCCGATGATCGGCGGCCCGGCCGCGTTCGTGCTCTACAGCGGATCCCGCACGGCGTTCGACCGCGCCCGCCCCGCACTGGACGTCTTCGGTGAAAGCGTCTACCTCGGCGAGGACGTCGGCCGTGCCGCGCTGACCGACATCGCACTGCTCACCGGCATGTACGGCATGTTCGGCGGCATCCTGCAGTCCCTCGCGCTCGCCACGTCGGACGGCGCGCCCGCCACCGGCTTCGCGCCGATGCTCACCCGCTGGCTGCAGGCCATGAGCGGCTTGGTGGACACCGCCGCCAAGCAGATCGACAGCGGCGACTACGCCACCGGCGTCGTCTCCAACCTCGGCATGCAGGCCGCCGGTTTCGACAACCTCCTCCGCACCGCCGACGAACAGGGCGTCAGCGGCGAACTGCTCGCCCCGCTCGGCAGGCTGATGCGGCAGCGGGCCGCCGACGGGCACGCCCACGAGGACGTCGCAGGAATCATCCACCACCTCCGGAAGGACAACGCATGACCAGCGCGACAGTGATCGGCCTCGGCCCGATGGGACAGGCCATGGTGCGGGTGCTGCTCGAGCACGGCACCGCAGTCACCGTCTGGAACCGCACGAAGAGCCGCGCCGACGACGTCGTCGCCCGCGGCGCCGTCCTCGCCGGCACGCCAGCGGAGGCGCTGAAGGCCGCCGAGCTGGTGATCCTCAGCCTCACCGACTACCAGGCGATGTACGACGTGCTCGGCGACGCCGGCGAGGCGCTGGCCGGACGCGTCGTGGTCAACCTCAGCTCGGACACCCCGCAGCGCACCCGGGAAGCCGCGGCCTGGCTCGCGAAGCGGGGCGCGACGCTGGTGGCCGGCGGGATCATGGTGCCCGCGCCGCTCGTCGGAGCCGAGGCCTCGTACGTCTTCTACAGCGGCCCGCGCGACGTCTTCGCCGAGCACGAGCCGGTCCTGCGGCACATCGGCAGGCCGGAGTACCTGGGGGAGGACCACGGCCTGGCGCAGCTCTTCTACCAGGCGGAGCTGACGGTCTTCCTCACCTCGCTGTCGGCGTACCTGCAGGCCTTCGCGCTGCTGGCGGCCGAAGGCGCCGACCCGGCGCGGCTGGTGCCCTTCGCCAGGGAGGTCTCGGGCCTGGCGGCGTCGTATCTGGACGAGACGGTGAGCCAGACCCGGGCGCGCGCCTACCCCGGGGACCTGAGCACGGCCACGATGATGGGCGCGACCGCGGAGCACATCCTGCAGGCGTGCCGGGACGCGGGCGTGGATCTCGCCCTGCCCGAGGCGGTCAAGTCGCAGTACGACCGCGCGATCGCCGCCGGCCACGGGGGCGACAACTGGACCAGCCTGTGGGAGGTCGTCGCGAAGCGGTGAGCGCGGCGCGGTGCTCGTGCCCGGCACGAGCACCGCGAGACCGGCGTCACCTTGATCGCCAAGACGAGCGTCGTTCGCCGGGCATGAGCCGGCCACGCCGTGGACGCGGCTGCAGCTGGCCTACTTCTCCGGCTGGACCTACCTGACCGAGCCGGTCTCGCTGACCTTCCCCGGGGTGCGGGGCCGATCCGCTGATCGTCGCACGGGACGACGGCACCGTCTCCCGCGGATGGCCCGGGAACGACCGACATCCAGCCGAGCGTCGGCCGAGCACCTCGGGCGTCGGGTGGCGGAGCAGGCCCTGGTGCTCGCGGCGGGCCGGGCCGCGCCGGCCGTCTGAAAAAACTTCGCGGGAGGTGTCGAATCCGGCGATGCTCGATCGATGCATTGACGAAAGCACCGTCGGATGAACCGAAGGAGTCCTCCATGCGCACCCTGATCACCACCGCGTTCGTCTCGCTCGACGGCGTCGTCGAAGCCCCCGGCGGCGAGCCGGGCTACCGCAACGCCGGCTGGACCTTCCAGGGCATCGAGTTCGACGAGGCGGCCTACGAGATCAAGGCCCGCGAGCAGGGCGAGGCCACGGCGATGCTGCTGGGCCGCGTCAGCTACCAGGTTTTCGCCCCGGTGTGGCCGGGCATGACCGAGCAGTTCCCCGGTTACAACGCGATGCCGAAGTACGTCGTGTCGACCACGCTGAAGGACGAGGAGCTCGTCACCAACTGGGGCGAGATCACCATCCTGCGGTCGCTGGACGACGTGGCGGCGCTGAAGGAGACCGAGGGCGGGCCGATCATCGTGCACGGCAGCGCGACACTGAACCGCAACCTGTCCGACGCGGGCCTGATCGACCGCTACCACCTGCTGGTGTTCCCGGTCCTGCTCGGCGCGGGCAAGCGCCTGTTCAGCGACACCGACAAGGACAAGCAGGGCCTGAAGCTGCTGGAGAGCGAGTCCTACTCGAACGGCATCCAGAAGCTGGTCTACGACGTGGTCCGCTGATCCACCCGCGGGCGGGAAGCACCTGCCGGTGGCCGGCTCCTCGGCGAAGGCGGTTTCGCCGAGGAGCCGGCCACCCCGAGCCCGCCCGCACCAGGTTGACCCCGGTTCGCAGGCGTGCTCCGAGGCCGGCCGCAGGGCCCGGCGGGACAGGTCCCCCCGCGGCGGCGTGGTCGGTGTGACTCGCGCCGACTTCCGTTCAGGACGCGCCGTGCCGGCCGTAGGGCACCGCGCGGAGCAGCGTCACCCGCACCGTCGCGCCGCTCGGCACCGTGTAGGTGCGGGTCTCGCCCTGGCGGGCGCCGGTCAGGGCGCGGCCCAGCGGCGAGCCGGGGGAGTACACCTCCAGGTCGTCGCCCGCGCCGTCGCGCACGCCGAGCAGGAACGTCTCCGGCTCCGGGTCGTCGTCGAACCGGACCGTCAGCACCATGCCCGGTTCGGCGACGCCGTCGTCGGGCGGCGTCTGCCCGACCACCGCGCGGCGCAGCAGGTCCTCCAGCTCACGCGTGCGCGCCTTTCGCTGCCGCAGAGCCATTTCCCGGTCTTCCGGATCGTCGTCCTCCGGGCCGCGCAACGCGGACAGCTCCGCGCTCAGGCGCGCGTACGCCTCCTCGGTCAGCCACACGGTGTCCATCGCGTTACCTCCTTCGTTCGGCCGGGCGGCGGTGCGCCGCCGGAGCAGCGTGGCGTTGGCGTCGTCGGCGAAACCGGCCGCGACGCGCAGCAGGATGTCCCGTTCCACGCGCAGCAGCGCGTTCTCTGCGCGCAGGAACTCCAGGTCCTCGGTGGATCCCATGGCTCACCGCAGCGGGTCGAACGGCCGCAGGGACTCCGGCTGCTTGCCGGTGACGACGTGTTCGGCGAGCAGCTTCCCGGTGACCGGCCCCTGCGTGAGGCCCCACATGCCGTGCCCGCCCGCGACGTACACGCCCGGCTCGGCGGTGGCGCCGATGAGTGGGAGCCCGTCGCTGCTCACCGGTCGCGGGCCCACCCACGTGTCGCTGCGCTCGGCCCACCGCACACCCTCGAAGAACGGCGCCGCGGACCGCACGATCGCCTCCACGCGCCGCTCGTCGGGCGGGTCGTCGGGGCCGCGGAACTCCATCGTCCCGGCCACGCGCATCGCGCCGCGGTAGGGCGTGCACGCGACGCGCACCGTGGGCAGGTACACCGGTTGCCGCAGCGGCGTCTCGGTGGGCACCGTGAAGGAGTAGCCGCGCCCGGCCCGCACCGGCACGCGCACGCCGAGTTTCCCGGCCAGGCGGCTGATCCACGCCCCCGTCGCGAGGACGGCGACGTTCGCCGAGAAGCTCACGTTGTCGCGGGACACGACCGTCACCGCGTGCCGGTGCGAGCGGATCGACCGCACGTCGAACCCGGCGCGGATGGTGCCGCCGCGGTGGCGCACCGAGTCCGCGAGCGCCCGCACGAACCGGCCCGGGTCGACGTAGCGCTGGCCGGGCAGGTCGATCCCGGCGCCCGCGTGCCCGGACAGTTGCGGCAGTCGCGCGCGGACCTGCGCCGAGGTCAGGCCGGTGTGGTCGGCGCGGGCCCCGGCCGCGGTGAAGCGCCGCAGCTCGGCCAGCAGTCCCGCGGCCGCGCCTGCGGATTCGAACACCGCGGTGATCGGGGCCTCGACGGTCTCCGCCGCCACGCCACCGCGGACAAGGGTGTCGAAGGCGTCCAGGCAGTCGTCGTTCAGCGCCAGGTTCGCGGCCACCACGCGGCGCCACGCCGGCCAGGTGCAGTGCGCGGCGAACCGCAGCAGGAACGACCAGAGCGCCGGGTCCGCGGTCGGCGGCACGTGCAGGGGAGCGTCCCGCCGGACGAGCGAGGCGAGCCCGGTGCGCCGCACTCCCGGTTCGTTGAGCGGGATCGCCAGCCCGGGCGAGAGCCAGCCCGCGTTGCCCCGGGACGCGCCGGCCGCGACGCCCGTGCGGTCCAGCACGGTCACCCGCACCCCGTGTTCCTGCAGGAACCACGCCGTCGACAGCCCGACGATCCCCGCGCCGACCACGACGGCGGAGCGTGGTCCCTGAGCGCTCTCGTCCACCGGCAACCTCCCTGACTTTCGCCTCCCCCCGAGCATCGCCCGCCCACGGGAGCCACCGGATGTCCGGATCGCACAATTTGCCGGGTCGTGCTTGTAGGGTGGGCACATGGTCAAGCTGGACCGTCTGATCACGATCCTCGGCAGCTACGGCGCCCGCCTGTGCGGATCCGCCGACCGCGAGGCCGGGCTGCGCAGCGTCGCGCTGCACGACCCGGTGCGTCAGGAGTCGCCGGCCGGGGACATCTTCCTCGCCGTCGGCGTGGCAACGGTGGCCGAGGCGATCCGGCTCGCGCGGCAGGCCAGGGCGGTCGTGCTGGTCGTGCGGACCACCGAGGACCCGGCGCCGGACCTGCTGCGCGACGCGGACGGGATCGCCGTGCTCGTGGTCGAGCCCAGCGTGTCCTGGAGCCAGGTCGCCGGCGTGGTCTACGGGCTGGTGCTGGAGGGGCGGGAGACCGAGTCCGGCCGCGGCCCGGCCGACCTGTCCGCGCTGGCCGACACGATCGCCGCCGCGGTCGGCGGGCCGGTCACCATCGAGGACCAGCTGTCCAGGGTGATGGCGTACTCCAGCGAGCAGCGCGAAGCCGACCCGGTGCGGCAGGACACGATCCTGGGCCGCCGCGTGCCGGACCGGGTGCGGGCGCTGTTCGAACGGCAGGGCGTGTTCACCCACCTCGCGCGGTCCGACGAGCCGTTGTTCGTGCCTGCCGCGCCCGAGCACGGTCTGCACGGCCGCTCGGTCGTCGCGGTCCGCGCGGGCCGGGAGCTGCTGGGATCGCTGTGGGTGTCGTGCACCGCCCCGCTGGACGCGGCGCGCGCGAGCATCCTCGTCGACGGGGCGCGCACGGTGGCGCTGCACCTGCTGCGGTGGCGGGTCAGCGCGGACCTCGAACGGCAGGTGGAGTCCGAGCTGGTCATCCAGCTCCTCGAAGGCGACCCGGACGCGGACGCGGTCGTCCGGAAACTCGGCCTGCCCGCGTCCGGGCTGCGGGTCGTCGCCGTGCGGGCGCACACCGAGGCCGAACGCAACGCCGGGCTGCTGCTGGCGTTCGAGCGGGCCACGACCGGGTTCGGGTGGTCGCGGGTCGGGCGCAGCACGTTGTTCGGCAACACCGTCTACACCGTGCTGCCCGCCGCCGATCCCGCGCCGGCGTTCCACTGGGTGCGGCAGCTGGTCGCCGGCCTGCCCGCGCACCTGCGGATCGTCGCCGGGGTGTCCGGGGAGTGCGAGGTCGCGGAGCTGCCGTCCGGGCGCCGGGAGTCCGACGAGTGCCTGACCCTGCACGACCGGCTCGGCCGCGGGGAAGCCGTCTGCTACGACGAATCCTGGCACCAGGTGCTGCTGCAACGCCTGCGGTCCGCCGCGGCGACCGGCCGGATCCCCGCCCGGGGTCCGGTGGCGCGGCTGGCCGGGCACGAGGCGCCCGAGTTGCTGCCGACGCTGCGCGCCTGGCTGGAGGCGCAGGGCGACCTGGGCCGCGCCGCGGCGGTGCTGGGCGTCCACCAGAACACGGTGCGCAACCGTTTGCGCCGCGTCACGGCGGCGGTGCCCGGCCTGGATCTGGACGATCCGGCGCAGCGCCTGGCGATGCTGATCGCCATGGCCGTGCACGAATAGTTCAGCAGCAGTGCTCGCCACGCCAGGCTTCGCGGCCTTCCTTCACCGCGACCACGGCGATCACCAGGGCCACGACCGGATCGGCCCACCCCCAGCCGAGCAGCGAGTTGAGCAGCAGGCCCACCAGCAGCACGCCGGACAGGTAGGTGCACAGCAGGGTCTGCTTGGAGTCGGCGACGGCGCTGGCGGAGCCGAGCTCACGGCCCGCGCGGCGCTGCGCGTAGGACAGGAACGGCATGACCACGAGCGACACCGCGGCCAGTGCGATGCCGACGGTCGAGTGCGCGGCCGGTTCCGCGCCGGTGAGGCTGCGCACCGACTCGACGGTGACGTAGGCGGCGAGCGCGAAGAACGACACCGCGATCACCTTCAGCGCCGTCCGCTCGCGGGCCTCGGGGTCGGCGCCGGAGAACTGCCACGCCACGGCGGCGGCCGAGGCGACCTCGATCACCGAGTCCAGCCCGAAGCCGATCAGCGCCGTCGACGACGCGACCGTGCCCGCGCAGATTGCGACCACGGCTTCGACGACGTTGTAGGTGATCGTGGCCGCGACGAGCAGCCGCACCCGGCGGGACAGCACGGCCCGCCGCCCGGTCAGCGCGGTTGTTCGGCGCCGTGTGGGATCGGCGAGCACCCTGCCCAGCCAGGCCTGCGCCGCGCCGCGCGTCAGCATGGGGAGAACGGTACAGCGATGGCTGACCTATTGGAAACGACGGGCCCGCGAGGCTACTTAGGATGGTCCACAAAGGTCTGGACCGGGCCGGCGCGGCGACCGCTGTCGACCAAAGTCCCGTCAGGTACCGGGTCCAACGGCCGTGGTCGCCGCGCCGGGGGCGGGCCAGGCTGGTGGGGTGAAGCAGGAACCGGAACCGCATCCCAGCCCGGCCGGCGAGCAGCCCGGCGACCACGACCTGGAGGTCGTCGAGGCGATCCTGGAGGTCGTCGCCCGCCACGGGGCCGGGCCGTACCCCGTCGACGACCTGGCGAGCCTCACCGGCCTCGACGCGGACGAGGTGTGGCGGGTGATGGAGCAGCTCGTCGAGGCCGGCCTGGCCACCCGGCACGGCCCGGCCGCGTGACGGGAGTGACGTTGCCGGCACGCGGGCGGTGTGTGCGAGGCTGCGGGTAGCCAGCGCACCAGCACCGGAGGAACCGAGCGTGACCGACCAAGCCACCACCACCTTCGCCGACGTCAGCCGGGTCGAGGAGGTCGCCCCGGGGCGCTTCACCGCCGCCGCTCACCCCGAGTGGACCATCGGCGGCAAGCCCAACGGCGGCTACCTGCTGGCGATGCTCGGGCGCGCCGCGACCTCCTCGGCGTCCCACCGGGACGTGCTCGCGGCCAGCGCGCACTACCTGCGCGCGCCGGAGCCGGGCCCGGTGGAGCTGGGCGTGGAGGTGCTGCGGACCGGCCGGTCGGCGAGCCAGGTGCGGGCCCGCCTGACCCAGAACGACACGTCGTGCGTCGAGGCGATGTTCACGCTCGGCGCGCTCGACGCGGAGTCGAAGCCGTACTGGAGCGAGGGAATGCCCGAGCCGGAGGGGCGCGAGTACGCCGACTGCGTCCCGGTCACCGGCCCGGCCGGAGGTGGTCCGGGGCCGGTCATCATGGACCAGGTCGACCTGCGCATCCAGCCCGAGGACCTGGGCTTCGGCCGGGGCGCCCCGAGCGGTGCGGGCGTGCTGCGCGGCTGGCTCGGCCTGCCCGGGGGAGCGGATTTCGACCCGCTGTCCCTGCTCTACGCCGTGGACGCCTTCCCGCCCGCGACGCTGGACATCGCGCTCACCGGCTGGGTGCCGACGCTGGAGCTGACCGCCTACGTGCGCGCGCTGCCCGCTCCCGGGCCGGTGCGGGTGCTGCACAAGGCGCAGCTCATCGAGGGCAACCGCGTGGACGAGGTGTGCCTGGTGTGGGACAGCCGCGGCCGCCTGGTCGCCCAGGCCACCCAGCTGGCCGGCATCCGCCTCGACCCGCCCGCCTGAGGGGCCGTGCTCAGCCGGCGAACGAGCGGCTGAACCGCTGTCCGGACTCGACCAGTTCCCGCGCCCGTCCCAGCGAGCGGTCCTGGTAGCTGCGCAGGGCGGCGGGGATCGCGTCGTCGCGGGCTTCGGCCACGGCCTTGGCCACCTCGTCGGCGAGCACCTCGGCGTCGGTGAGCGCGACGCCGAACCCGCGGCCGGTCATCGGGGTGGACACGTGCGCGGCGTCGCCGACCAGCGCGATCCGGCCGCGCACGAGCCGGTCCGGGACGTACTCGGCGACCGGGGTGCCGGTGACCCCGCGGCGGCGCAGGCAGGCCCGCACCGCGTCCCGCCACGCCGCCGGCCACTGCGCGGCCTCGGCGTCGAGTTCGGCGATCAGTCTTGCCGGCAGGTCCGCCGGCCGCAGGGAGTGCTGGACCACGTCGCCGTCGACGCACCCGATGGTGCGCAGCAGGTCGTTGCGGCGCCGGTCGAACCAGGCCCAGCCCAGGCGACGGCGGCCGGGCGGCGCGGACTCGGCCAGCGGGTAGCCGAGGAGGCAGTCGGCCCCGGCGTCGAAGATGTCCATGCCCGGCGGCCAGGCTTCGACGTCCAGTTCCGGCTCCTCGGCGATGCCCAGCCAGATGACGTACCCGGCGAAGGTCGCGTCGGGACGCTCGGGGGCGACGACGCGGCGGACCACGCTGCGGTGCCCGTCGGCGCCCACCACGAGATCACCGCGGTGGATCGCGCCGTCCGCGGTCCGCGCCCACGCCGACGTCTCGTCCTGCCCGGCCTCGACGACGCGGGCGCCGTGGACGAGGTCGATGTGCGGGTCCGCCGCCGCGGCCCGGCGCAGCAGGTCGTGCGCCTGTGCCCAGCTCTGCAGGTGGGGGCGCGAGCCGTTCAGCGCGGCGGCGGTGGCCTCCGGGCCGGCAAGGCCGTCCGGGCCGACGAGGCGGTGCAGGTTGCTCTCGGCGCCGCCCAGGGCCGCGCCGCCGCGGGGCTGTGAGCCGGAGCGTTCGAGGACCGTCACCGCGATGCCGAACTTGGCCAGACCCAGGGCGGCCATCAGGCCGGCGAGCGACCCGCCGACGACGACGGCCGCTGCCTGATCAGTGGTTCGCATGACTCCAGTCAACGGCGGTGGCCCGCGCCGTGGCAGGACTGTTCTTGCCTGGGACCGGCACTACCAGGCAAGCACGGGTGGCGTTCGGGTCGTGCGGCGAGCCGCTCGCTCGGTGCCGCATGATCAGTTCAGGCTGTGCCAGGCGGTCACGGGCGGCGCCCGCGCCGTGGGGCGAGGCGCTGGCCCAGTGGCGCGGTGATGTCGCTGGCGGTGGCGAGTTGGTTTGGGCTGTGTCCGCGGTTGTCGGTGGGGCTGTTTTTCCGTTGGGTCAGGCTGCGCGAGGCGGTCGCGGGTGGCGCCCGCGCCGTGGGGCGAGCCGCTGGCTTAGTGGCGCGGTGATGTCGCTGGCGGTGGCGAGTTGGTTTGGGCTGTGTCCGCGGTTGTCGGTGGGGCTGTTTTTCCGCTGGTTCAGGCTGTGCCAGGCGGTTGCGGGCGGTGCCCGTGCCGTGGGGCGAGCCGCTGGCCCAGTGGCGCGGTGATGTCGCTGGCGGTGGCGAGTTGGTTTGGGCTGTGTCCGCGGTTGTCGGTGGGGCTGTTTTTCCGCTGGTTCAGGCTGCGCGAGGCGGTCGCGGGTGGCGCCCGTGCCGTGGGGCGAGCCGCTGGCCCAGTGGCGCGGTGATGTCGCTGGCGGTGGCGAGTTGGTTCGGGCTGTGCCCGCGGTTGTCGTTGGGGCCGTTCTTCCGCTGGAACAGGCCACGCCAGGCAATCACGGGCGGCGCCCGCGCCGTGTAGCCAGCCGCTCGCCGAGCGCCGCAGCGATCTCGCCGGCGGCGGCGAGCTGGTCGGGGCTCAGGGCGTCGACGAAGAGTTCGCGTACCGCGGTCAGGTGCGGGACCGTGGCGGCGCGGAAGGCGGCCGCGCCCTCGTCAGTGAGGACGACTTCGGCTCCCCGGCTGTCGGTGGTGCAGTTCTCCCGCCGGATCAGGCCGCGCCGCTCCATCCTCCCCAGGTGGTGCGACAGCCGGCTGCGTTCCCAGCCGACGCCGGCGGCCAGTTGCGAGGACCGCAACCGCTGCCCGTCCGCCTCGCTCAGCGCGAGCAGGACCGTGTAGTCGCTGGACGACAGGCCCGCCTCGCTCTGCAGCCGCGAACCGAGCTCGCCGCGCAGCGCCTCCGCGGCTTCGATGAACCCGCGCCACACCCGCAGCTCGTCGGTGGTGGGCAGGACCCGATGCCGTCGTGCTGGACTCATGACCCCTCCTGGTTGACACGTCAATCATACCGGCGTATGACGGGAGAAGATAGATTGACGTGTCAATTACTTGGCGCTCGCGGAGGAGCCTTCTCATGTCTGATCTGCTGTTCGGGCTCGACACGTTCGGCGACGTGCCCGAGGACGACGACGGCCGTCCGCTGTCGCACGCGCAGGCGATCCGGCAGGTCGTGGACGAGGCCGTGCTGGCCGACGAGATCGGCGTGGACGTGATCGCGCTCGGCGAGCACCACCGCCCCGAGTACTCGATCTCTTCGCCGGAGACGGTGTTGGCGGGCATCGCCACCCGCACGTCGCGGATCCACCTGTCCTCCGGCGTGACGGTGCTCAGTTCGGACGACCCGGTGCGCGTGTTCCAGCGGTTCGCCACGGTCGACGCGCTGTCGAACGGGCGCGCCGAGGTGATCCTCGGCCGGGGTTCGTTCACCGAGTCGTTCCCGCTGTTCGGCTACGACCTGGCCGACTACGACAAGCTGTTCGAGGAGAAGATCGAGCTGTTCGCGCGGCTGCTCGACGAGAAGCCGGTGACCTGGAGCGGCACGCTCCGTCCCGCGCTGGAGGACGCCGACGTCTACCCGAAGACGGAGTCGGGGCGCCTGACGACGTGGGTCGGGGTGGGCGGCTCGCCGCAGTCGGTGGTCCGCACCGCGCACTACGGCCTGCCGTTGATGCTCGCGATCATCGGCGGCCCGCCGAAGCGGTTCGCGCCGTACCTGGATCTGTACCGCAGGGCGGCGGCGGAGTTCGGCACGACCGCGCACCCGGTCGGCATGCACTCGCCGGGGTTCGTCGCCGACACCGACGAGCAGGCCCGCGAGGTGTTCTGGCCGCGGTACCGGGTGATCCGCGACCGGATCGGGCGCCAGCGCGGCTGGTCGCCGATCCGCCGCGAGGAGTACGAAGCCGAAATCGAGCACGGCTCGCTCTACATCGGATCGCCGGAGACGGTCGCCCGCAAGATCGCCCGCGCGGTGACCGACCTGGGCGTCGGCCGATTCGACATGATCTACAGCAGCGGTTCGCAGCCCGCGAGCGCCCGCCTGCGGGCGGTGGAGCTGTACGGCACCAAGGTGATCCCGATGGTCCGCGACATCCTGTCGGAGGCGAAGTGACCACCATCGGCATCCTCGGCGCAGGCAAGGTGGGCACGGTGCTGGCACGGCTCGCGCTCGCGGCCGGGTACCGCGTGCTCATCGCGGGCTCGGGCGCTCCGGAGAAGATCGCGCTCACCGTCGAGGTCCTCACGCCGGGCGCGATCGCGACCACCGCGGCCGAGGCGGCCGGACAGGCGGACCTGGTGATCCTCGCTCTGCCGCTGGGCAAGTACCGCGAGATCCCCGCCGAGGCGCTGGCGGGCAAGCTGGTCGTGGACGCGATGAACTACTGGTGGGAGGTCGACGGCATCCGCCAGGACCTCGACGACCCGCGCACCTCGTCGAGCGAGACCGTGCAGTCCTTTGTGGCCGGTGCCCGGGTCGTGAAAGCCTTCAACCACATGGGCTACCACGACCTCGAGGACGGCGCCCGCCCCGCCGGCGCCCCGGACCGCAAGGCGATCGCCATCGCCGGGGACGACCCGGCGGACGTCGCGGCGGTGGCGAAGCTGGTCGACGCGCTCGGCTTCGACCCGGTCACCGCCGGGCCGCTCGCCGAGGGGGTGCGCCTCGAACCGGGTTCGGAAGCCTTCGGAGCCAACGTCACCGCCACCGAACTACGCGCGATCCTCGACCGTTTCCCGGACTCCGAACGGGGACGGCAGGTCACGAAGGCACGCGCGATCGACGCGTGAACCCGGTTGGGTTCGACTGGCTCGTGCTGCAGTGTGCGTGGGCCGGGCTCAGCCGCGGGTCAGCTCGATGACCGTGACCTCCGGGCGTGCGCCGACGCGCATGGGCGGGCCCCAGTAGCCCGCGCCGGCCGTCACGTAGAGCTGCGTGTCGCCGTGGCGGGACAGGCCCTCGACGGCCGGCTGGTCGAGCCGGATGGCGTAGTCGAAGGGCCACAGCTGCCCGCCGTGGGTGTGGCCGGACAGCTGCAGGTCCACGCCGGCCGCGCGGGCCTGTTCGACCTGCACCGGCTGGTGGGCCAGCAGCACGAGCGGGACGCTGTCGTCCCGGCCGTTGAGCGCGGCGTCGAGGTTCGCGCCGTGGCCGGGGACTCCGGAGCGCGCGGCGGTGCGGTCGTCGATGCCGGCCAGGTCGAAGGTCGCGCCCCCGCGGCCGAGCGGGACCCGTTCGTTGCGCAGCACGTCCACCCCGAGCGAGGGCAGGTGCCGTAGCCAGGCCTCGGTGTCCACGAAGTACTCGTGGTTGCCGGTGACGAAGTAGACGCCCTGGCCGCTGACCAGGTCGGCCAGTGGGGCGACGTCCTCGCGCAGCTCGTGCAGCTCCCCGTCGACCAGGTCGCCCACGATCGCCACGGCGTCCGGCCGCTGGGCGTTGACCGTCTCGACCAGGCGCTCGAACCGGCTGCCGCCGTAGGTGGTGGACAGGTGCCCGTCGGAGAAGGTGACGATGCGGTAGCCCTCCAGCGCGGGGTCGAGACCGGCGATCGCGATGGGCACCCGGCGTACGACGGGCGCGGAGTTGGCCAGCACGGCCCCGGTGCCCGCGGTGCCGATCGCGACCGCCCCGGCGGTGAGCGCCAGCGAGCGGGCCAGGAACAGCCGCCGGGACGGGTCCGGCGGGGCCTGCGCGGCGCCGGGCCCGGCAGGCGTTTCCTGTCGCCGCGGGTTCAGCAGCCAGCGCACCGGTTCGAGCGCCAGCAACGCCAGGAACGCGTAGAACGCCAGGCCGAGCCAGCTGTAGGCCACCCAGTCCAGTGGCACCTGCGCGGACCAGGGCAGCACGCGGCGCCCGGCCACGGCGGCCGCGGGCAGCACGGCGAGGACGACGGTGAGCACGGTCAGCCGCCGCCGCGCCCGCCCGGCGACGGTGGTGGCGCGGACCAGCCGGAACCACAGGTAGCCGTGCAGCACGAGCATCGCGGCGAGGACGACGAGGCCGAAGAGGATGGCGGTCAGGACGTGCTCCAGGCGGCTGGGACGGACACGAACAGGTCAACCGTATCGGCGTGGTCCGCGCGTCCGGGCCCCGGTGCAGCACGGAACCAGGCCGGCCGCGGCGGGGGTCGGTCAGTCCGGGCGGTAGGACTTCTCCGGCCAGAACGGCCACTCCTCGAACGCCCGGCACCGGCCGTCCCCGGCGAAGCGGATGATCCACAGGTCCCGGTACTGCTGTCGCGTGGGTTCGCCGTAGGTCACCTCGACCCGCACGACCGCGGTGTCCCCGTCGAGGGCCACCGGTTCGCTCGTCATCCGGAAGTCCTCGTCGGGGCCGGTCCGCTCGGCCTCCCACATCGCGGCGATGGCGGGCAGTCCCCGCACCGGTTCCCGGTACGGGGACTGCTGGTAGGTCCGGCTCAGCGCGGCGGCCGCGCGTCCAGCAGGACCACCACCGTGACGAGCGCGGCGAGGACCAGCAGCGTGATCAGGGCCGCGTCGACCAGCAGGCCGGTCACGACGGGCTCCGCTCCGCGGCGCGATTCCCGGACCGCAGGCTCGTCACCGTCACGGTCGCCAGGATCACCACGATGACCAGCAGCGAGACCGGGGTCGGGATGGTCGGCACCGCGGGCCACACCTCGTGCGCCCAGTGCAGCACGAGCTTGATCCCGATGAACGCCAGGATGACGGCGAGCCCGTGGTTGAGGTGGGTGAGCTTGGCCAGTGCGGTGTGCAGCACGAAGTAGAGGGCACGCAAACCGAGCAGCGCGAAGGCGTTGGTGGCGAAGACCAGGTACGGGTCCTCGGTGATGCCGTAGACCGCGGGCACCGAGTCGACGGCGAACACCACGTCGGTGGCGAAGACGGCCACCACCACGAGCGTCAGCGGGGTCAGCGCCCGCCGTCCGCGCTCGCGGACCACCATGCGTGTGCCGCGGTAGTCGTCGGTGACCGGCATCAGCCTGCGCAGCAACCGCACCGAGCGCATCCGCGACACGTCGCGGTCCGGTTCCGGGCCGCTGACCGCCTCGTGCAGGATCTTGACCGCCGAGGCGAACAGGATCAGGCCGAACACCAGGAACGCCCAGGTGCCTGCCTGCAGCAGCGCGGCACCGGCGGCGATGAAGATGCCGCGCAGGACCAGCGCGCCGACGATGCCGTAGAGCAGCACCCGTTGCTGCACCTCGGCGGGCACCGCGAACGCGGCCAGCAGCAGCATGAACACGAACAGGTTGTCGACGGAAAGCGATTTCTCCACGACGAACCCGGTGGCGAACTCCAGCGCCTGCGCGCCGCCGAACGCGGTCCACAACCAGAGGGCGAACACCAGCGGCAGGGTCAGGTAGAACACCGACCACCCGGCGGCCTCGCGCAGCGACACCTCGTGCGGCCGCCGCGTCACGAGGAAATCGGCCGCCAGCAGGGCCAGCAGCACCGCGATGCTGATCACCCACAACCACGGGCCGCCGATCGACGACGCGGGCGCGGCAGCGGCGACCGCGGACTGGTGCGACATGGGGCCTCCTCGAACACCGTCAGCGTTCGAGGTCTCCTTCACCCGCCGTCGCGGGCGCCCTGCCGGGGACACGCCGGGTGTCCGTACTGACCGGTCAGGGACCTTGGGAAGTACTCCCCTCGCGACCGAGTATCGGACAAATCGGACACATTGTAAAGGGTGGTCACCTGGCAGTGGCTCCGAGCGTCCACAACGGACCACTCGCCGGCCGGCGCGTGCCGGCCGGCGAGCCCCGTGTCACAGGCTGTGGGCGGCGATGTCGCCCTGGGACGTGGTGGCGCGGATGGTCAGCTCCGGGCTGCCGTTGTTCTTCAGCGCGTTGCTGATCCGGCCGTGGTCGGTGCCGGCGTCCAGGGTGGCCGAGACGCCGGTCGCCGCGCCGACGGTGATGTCGCCCGCCTGGGTCCGCAGCACGACCGTGCCGCTGACGGCCTCGGTGAGGCGGATGTCGCCGCGGGCGGTGGTGATCTCCGTGGCGCCGCCGACCCGGCCGACCGTCACGTCCCCGTCGGTCGCGGTGAGCCGCAGCGTCGCGGCCTCGTCGAGGTGGATGTCGCGGTAGGCGCCCTCCACCGTGACGTCGCCGAAACGGCCGGTGGCGCGGAGCTCGGCGGCGGAGCTGGTGACGTCGACGCGGGAGCCGGCGGGCAGCCGCACGGTGACCGCGACCGAACCGGACGGGCCGAAGAACTGGTTGCGGGACTCCGGCGCCTCGACCCGCAGCACCCCGTCGGCGTAGGTGACGGTGGTCTGTTCGGCCAGCTGCACGTCGCGGCTCTTGCCCGGATTGGCCGGGGTGACCTCCACGGTGGTGTCGGCGCGGTCCGCGGCGGTGAGGTGGATGCGCCCGGCGGGGACGGTCAGGACGGCGGCGATCGGGGCGGTGGTGGCGAAGTTCTGCATCGGTCTCTCCTTGGTGAGCGGCTTGATGGGAACACCATCGCCCGCCGCACTGACACCGGACCGCCACCGCGCTGACGCCGCCGCTGACACGGAACGTCAGTGGCCGTGGAAGGCCTCCGCCAGCCACCACGACCCGCCGTCGTCGGTGATCTTCGCGTCCACGACCAGCGGTTTCTCCCGGGGACCGGTCAGCCACTCGGACACCTGCCGCAGGTCGGCGACGGTGCGGACGGTCACCCCGGCGCAGCCGAACCCGCGCCCGATCGCGGCGATGTCGGTCGGCGGGAACCGGACGGTCGTGTGGTCGCCGGCGAAGTGGTGCACCTCCGCGCCGTACGCGGCGTCGTTGTAGACGACCACCAGCAGCGGCAGGCCCAGTCGCACGGCCGTGTCGAGCTCCTGGGCCGCCATGTGGAACCCGCCGTCGCCGAGCGCGGCGACGGGCAGCCGGCCGGGCTGGGCGATCGCCGCGCCGATCGCGGTGGCCAGCCCCAGCCCGATCGACTGGAAGGCCTGGGTGAAGCAGAACCCGAACTCGTCCGGCACGTCCAGGAACGCGCTGGGGTAGCCCATGAAGTTGCCGGAGTCCACGGACACCACGCGCTCGGCGGGCAGGATGCGGTCCAGCTCCGCGGACAACGTGCGCGGGTCGATCAGGTCCGGGGCCGACTCGTCGCGGAAGTCGGCGGCCGACCAGCGGGCGCGCGCGGCGATCCGGTCCCGCAGCGCGGGGGAGCGGTAGCCGGATTTCCGTTGCCCACCCAGTTCGGCGAGCACCGCGCGGGCGGTCGCCGCCGCGTCGCCCACCGCGCCGACGTCGACCGGCCGGTGCGCGCCGACCGCGCTCGCCTCCAGGTCGACCTGCGCGAGACGCGCGCCGGGGCCGATCAGCTTGCCGTGGCGGGTGGTCCACCGGTTGAGCGCGCAGCCCCAGCCGACGACGAGATCGGCGTCGCGGACGAGTTCCGCCGCCAGCGGGGAGGCGAACCCGCCGGAGATGCCCAGCGCCCACGGGTCGCCGTGGAACAGGCCGTGCGCCACCGCGGACGTCGCGAGCAGCGCGCCGCACGCGTCGGCGAGCGCCCGGATCTCCGCGGCCGCGCCCCGGCCACCCCGGCCGGCGATGAACACCGGCCGCTCCGCGTCGGCGAGCAGCGCGGCCAGTTCGGCCACCGACGCGGCATCGGGCTCCGGCGTGGGAGGGGCGGGCACCGGCTCGACGGCTTCCAGCGGCGGTGCGGGCATGGCCTGCACGTCCAGCGGCAGGTTCAGCACGACGGTGCGGCGCTCGTGCAGCGCGGTCCGGTACGCGCGCACCGTGTCGGCCACCGCGGTTTCCGGGCTGTGCACGCGCTCGGCGACCGCGCCGACCGCGTGGGCGAGCGCGTCCTGGTCGATGCGGAAGTTGTTGAGCGGATCGGCGGCGGGCGACTCGGCCGTGAGGACGATCAGCGGGGTCCGGCTCTTCGCCGCCTCGCCGATGCCGGTGACCGCGTTGGTCAGCCCGCAGCCCTGGTGGGTCGACACGAGCGCGACGCGGCCGCTCATCCGCGCGCACGCGTCGGCGGCGGTGGCCGCGCCGCCCTCGTGGCGGGTGGCGTGAAAGGCGACCCCGGCCGCCCGCAACGCGTTGGTGACGTGGAAGTTGCCGCTGCCCACCACGCCGAACACCGGGCCGGCGCCCAGCTCCGCCAGGACGTGCCCGACCGCCTCGGCGACGATCACGCCCGCTCCACGAACGCGTACACGCGCGCCGGGCTGCCCGATCCGCCGACGATCGGCAGCGGCGAGACCACCAGCAGGGCGCCGGTCGGCGGCAGCTGGGCGAGGTTCCGCAGCTGGGTCAGCCCGCACTTGCCCGCGCCGAGCAGGCGGTCGTGGCACGGGAAGATCGGCTCCAGCTCGGCGGCGCGGCCGGCGTCGGTGCCCACGGTCTCCACGCCGAACCCCGCGATCGGGGCTTCCTCGGCGAGCCACTGCGCGCACTCCGGCGACACGCCCGGGGTGTGCGAGGCGCCGTCGCTGACGTTGAGGAAGCTGTCCTGGTCGCCGGAACGCGCGTCCCAGCCGGTCCGGTAGAGCAGCCAGCCGCCCTCGGGCAGCGGCCCGTGCTCGCGTTCCCACTCGCGGACGTCGTCGATGCCCAGCAGGAAGTCGGGATCGCCGGCGACCCGCGCCGACACGTCCAGCACGACGGCCGGTCCGATGAGCGTGCGCAGCGGGATCTGGTCGACGCTGTGCCCGTCCTTGCCGGACAGCCAGTGGTTGGGCGCGTCGACGTGCGTGCCGACGTGCTCGCCGGTGTGGATGTCGTTCCAGTACCAGCGCGGGCCCCGGTCGTCGTAGCGGCTGATTTCCTCCAGCCGGAAGCCCGTGGTGTTGGCGAACGGCGGCGGCAGCTGCAGCACCGGCGTGCTCGCCGAAAGCGGCGCGGTCAGGTCGACGACCTCGACGCGGCTGCTCCGCAGCGCGGACAGCAGATCGGCCAGGACGGGCATCGGAACCTCCTCGGATCGTGGCGCTCCGGCGGTCGTGCGCGGCCCGCGCTCGGAACGAGACTAGTCATCCGCGCAACGGTCCCCAGGCGCGACGAGCCGGCCGTCGGACGTGCGAGCCGGCCGCACGTCCGAGCCGCATAGCATCGGCTGGTGAACGGTGAGGTCCGTGTGATCGCCCGCGACGGGCAGCACGAGGTCGAGGTCAAGCGGTCCCGGTTCGTGTGCACCGTCGCGCGGGTCGATGACGTGGAGGCCGCCGCGGCGCTGATCGCCCGGGTGCGCAAGGCCGGGCCCGGCGCGAACCACCACTGCACGGCGTTGCGGATCGGCGACCCGGAGACCGGTGAGATGACCGTTCGCAGCAACGACGACGGGGAGCCCGCCGGCACCGCGGGTGTCCCCATGCTCGAGGTGCTCGCGCGCCGCAACCTGACCGACGTGGTCGCCGTGGTGTCGCGGTGGTTCGGCGGGGTCAAGCTCGGCGCGGGCGGGCTGGTCCGCGCCTACTCCGGCGCGCTGGCGGAAACCCTGGACGCCGTCGGGATGCTGCGCCGGGTGCGGCACCGCGAGCTGCTGGTCGCCGTGCCGCACGACCTCGCCGGCCGCCTCGAGCACGATCTGCGCAACTCGCCGTACCGGCTGCAGGACATCGACTACGGCGCGGACGTCACGCTGACGGTCGCCGTCACCGAGGCCGACCGGGACGCGTTCGGCGCGTGGCTGGCCGAACGGACCGGCGGCGAGGTCGAGGCCCTCGACGCGGGGACGAGGGACCTCCACCTCCCCTGACGGGTCAGACCCGCACCAGCTCGATCACCGGGATGACCCGGCTGGTCTTGCGCTGGTACTCGGCGAACTGCGGCTGCACGGCGGACTGCTTCGCGTAGATCTCGTCGCGCTCGGGACCCTCCAGCACGCGGGCGATCACCGGAAAGGTCTCGTCGCCCAGCTCGATCGTGGTCTTCGGGTTGGCCACCAGGTTGTGGTACCAGGCGGGGTTCTCGTCGGCGCCGCCCTTGCTGGCGAACACGAAGATCCGGTCGCCCTCGCGGTAGTAGACCAGCGGGGCGATCCGCTCGATGCCGGACTTCGCACCGACGTGGTGCACCAGGACCAGCGGGCTGCCCTCGAAGATGCCGCCGGCCTTGCCGCCGTTGGCGCGGAACTGGGTGATGACGTCGCGGTTCATCGCGTCGAAGTCGATGTCGGTCACGACGTTGATCATAAGCGCCCACGGCGACCTGATCGATGCTCGAAACGGTCGGATTCATATCCGATCGTGTCATCCATTGCTACTGTTGAGCGCATGGACGTGCTGGCTGACGCGCTCGAAGTCGCGGGGGTCCGCGGCGTCCTCGGCGCGCGCATCGCGGCTGGTGGCACGTGGGGCATCTCGTGGAGCCGGATCGGCGGCGCCGGGTTCTACGCTGTCACGGCCGGCACCGCCTGGCTCGGCGTGCCCGGCCGCCCGCCCGCGCAGCTGATGCCGGGGGACGTCGTGCTGCTGCCGACCGGGACCGAGCACACCCTGACCAGCGCGCCGGACGTTCCGGCGGATCCCTGCGACTGCGACGTCGCGGAACGGGCCCGGGCCGGCGGCGGCGTGCTGCGCTTCGGCACCGGCGAGGTCCAGACCCACATCCTGAGCGCCTCCTACGAGTACGACCCGGCGGTGTCCACCCAGGTGCTCGCCTCGCTCCCGGAGGTGGTGCACATCCGGGCGGACAACGGCGGCAGCTGCCTGGACGACACCGTCCGCCTGCTGGGCAGGGAACTCGCGCGTCCGCAGCTCGCCACCGCGGTCGTGCTCAGCAGGCTGGTCGACATCCTGCTGGTGCAGTTGCTGCGGGTGTGGGTGGCGCGGAACCCGGACGGGGCGCGCGGGTCCTGGCTCGGCGTGCTGTGCGACCCGCTCGTCGGCGCGGCGATCGCGAAGCTCCACGAGGATCCGGCGCGGGCGTGGACCATCGACCTGCTCGCGGCCGAGCTGGCGGTGTCGCGGACCACGCTCGCGCGCCGGTTCCGCACCGTCGCCGGCGAGTCCTTCGGAAGCTACCTGACGCGGCTGAGGATGGATCTCGCCGCGGTCCGGCTCCGCGACACCGACGACGCGCTGGAGGCCGTCGCCCGCTCGGTCGGCTACACCTCGGTGTACGCGTTCAGCCGCGCGTTCCGGCGGGATCGCGGTCACGCGCCGGGCAGCTACCGGAGATCGGCCCGGGTGTGACCCGCGGTGGGCCGGCCATGACCGCCCACCGGCGGCGGAGATCCCGAGCCGGCCGCCGGAGACGAACTCGGCGCCCGTGTCGGGGCTGCTTCGCGCAGAACACAAGGCAGCTGGGTGGTCATCCCGTCG
>NZ_JBHZEN010000029.1:0-36983 GCF_050958625.1 Amycolatopsis sp. 3B14 | reverse complement strand
ATGTTGAGGGTGGTGTTCGCCGGAAGGTGAGGTGGGTGGATGGCACGCAGGTGGGGGTGGGTGCGCGAGATCGGGAGTGGGATGCGGTGGCGGGCGTGGCGGGTGACAATGCCGGGGCCGGGATTCGCCTAGGGCAAGGAGGCCTGACATGGCCGGGCACACCTATCGCGTCACCGAGATCGTCGGCTCGTCCAGTGAGAGTTTGGAGGCCGCCATTCGTGGGGGGATCGAGCGTGCTTCGCAGACGTTGCGGGGGTTGGACTGGTTCGAGGTGACCGAAATACGGGGGCACATCGAGAACGGCGCGATCGGGCACTTCCAGGTCGGGCTGAAGGTCGGGTTCCGGCTGGAGGACGCGGACTGACCTGGCCAGGGCGCGCGCGGCGCCCAGCAGGGCGGCGCGGATACGGACCGTCCACTTGGGACTGCGGTGGGTTGTCGGGTTCATGCCGGCCACATTAGGGACGGGGACCGACAAAAACCTGTGCTGGGCGGAAAATCGCCACCCTATCGGGTCGAATTGGTTGAATCACCTGACTGGAGCAACAGGTATACCTGCGCGCGGGGCAGATCGGCTGGAACGCAGGGCGGCGCAACGCGGGGAGCGGGCGCCAACGACGAGGCGCAGAAGCCGGGAGCGGGCCTCAGCGACGCTAGCGCATAGTCGCTCGGGTGTCGCCGGGCTCCAGCGACGCAGGGCATAGCCGCGAGCGGGCCTCAGTGGGCTTCAGCGACGCAGCCCATAGCCGCGAGCGGGCCTCAGTGGGCTTCAGCGACGCAGCCCATAGCCGCGAGCGGGCCTCAGTGGGCTTCAGGGACGCAGCCCATAGCCGCGAGCGGGCCTCAGTGGGCCTCACCGACACGGCGCATAGCCGCGAGCGGGCCTCAGCGGGCCTCAATGACGGGGCGGAGAAGCCGGGAGCGGGGCCTCGCCGACACGGCACAAAGGCCGAGCGCGGGCCTCACCGACACAGCGCAAAGCCCGGAGCGGGCGCCAACGAACCAAGCGTTGAACGCCCCTCCGGGCGGGAACGACGAACCTAAAAAAGCCGAGGAATCTGCACAAACCCGATCGAACCGGCATCAATCGGCCGAAAGTGCCTGCAACAGGTCACCGATCTTGGGTTCGTCCAGCGACCTCGCCACGTCCGCCTGCGCGACGATCCCCACCAGGTCGTGGCCGTCGATCACCGGGAGCCGCCGGACCTGGTGTTGCGACATTGTGCGCAGGATCTCCTCCGCATCGTCGTCGGCGCCGATCGTGACCGCCTCGCCCTGCGCGAGCTCTCCGGCGTTCACGGCGCGCGGGTCCTTGCCCTCCGCCAGCACCTTCACCACGATGTCCCGATCGGTCAGCATGCCCTTGAGCCGGTTGTCCTCACCGCAGATGGGCATCGCCCCCACCTGCAGCTCCGCCATCCGCTTCGCGGCGTCGAGCACGGTGTCGCTGGTCCGCACGCACTCCGGTTCCGGCGTCATGATTTCGCGAGCCTTCGTCATCTCTGCCTGCCTTCAGATGCACTCGAACTGGGCACTCGCCGTCATACCCGCACCCGGTTGGTTTACTCGTCCCATGTCCGAGATCGAGGTCCACCACGACGTCACCACCGGCGGCGACCTGGCCCACCACTACGCCCGGGGCGAGTCCCGGCCCATCACCGTCGTCGGCAACCCGGTGCTGCACCAGCCGTGCGCCGACGTCACCGAGTTCGGCGACGACCTGGCCCAGCTGGTGTCCGACATGTTCGTCAGCATGCGCACCGCCAGCGGCGTCGGCCTCGCGGCCAACCAGATCGGCGTCCCGCTGCGCGTGTTCGTCTACCTGTGCCCGGAGAGCTACGCACGCAGCGACGGCGAGCTGTGGCACGCCGGCCACGTCGTGAACCCCGTCATCGAAGTCGCCGGCGACGAGACCGGCGCCCATCCCGAAGGCTGCCTGTCCGTGCCCGGCGCCAGGGCCGTCGTCGAACGCCCCGCCCAGGTCACCGTCCGCGGCTTCGACCTCGCGGGCAACCCCGTCGCCGTGCCTGGCCGCGACCTGCTCGCCCGCTGCTTCCAGCACGAGACCGACCACCTCAACGGCCGCCTCTACATCGACCACCTCACGCCGGAGGGCCGCGAGACCGCGCTGGCGGAGATGAGCGAACCGGCCTACCCGGTGGTCACAACGGACGCCGCCACTCGACCGTGACCCGGCCCGGCTCGCGGCACACGACCGCGTCCCCCGACACCTCCGCCAGCGCCAGCTCCACCCCGGCCACCTGCTCGTCCGGCACCGCGCACCGCACGCGCAGCAGGATCTCCTCGCCGGACAGCGCCAGCTCGACCTCCTCCGCGCCGCCGCCCGGCACCGCGGTGGCGCGCAGGATGTCCCGCAGCACCTGGGTGACCTCGGCGGTGACCTCCTCCGGCGGTTCGATGTCGAGGTCGCCGGTCAGGACGAGCCCCGGCGCGCGCCCGTGGGTCGTCTCCAGCTCCCCGACCACGTCGCTGACCTGGGCGCGCAGCGCCGGGCGGGTCCGCGTCGCGGCCGTGCCGTAGACGGAGCTCCGCAGCGCCGAGATCGTGCGGTCGATGCCGCTGATCGCGGTAGCCATCACCGGGCCGGACCGGGGGAACCGGGCGGCCGCGGACTGCAGGTCCAGCGTGATGCCGTAGAGCCGGCGGATCGCCGTGTCGCCGAGCGTGCGGGCGATCCGGTCGGTTTCCTCCAGCCGGGCGATCCGGTTCGCCGACGCCGCCACCTGTTCGGCTTCCGACAGGATCCGCACCCGCATGGCCTCGACCGCTTCGCCGAGCCGCACCACCTCCTCCGGCCCGGTGGCCTCGACCTCGCGGTGCAGGTCGCCGGCGGCCACCTCGCGCACCTGCGCCACCAGCCGGTTCAGCGGCGTGACGAGCGAGCGGCGCAGGATGACCACGCTCGCGATTCCCAGCACGAGCGCCAGCCCCACGCACAGCCCGGTGGTCAGGTTCGCGGTGGCGTTCGCGCGGCGCGACGATTCCAGCCGGGCCGCGATGAGCTGGTCGAGGTGGTTCCCCAGTGCGGCCAGACGTGCGCGCAGGGTGTCGGACAAGGCCTTGCCCAGCCGGCCGTCCGCCACGGTGCCGTCCGCGCGGACCTGCGCGATCGACGGCTCGGCCACCTGGGTGCGCCACTCGGCGCCCGCCGCGCTGACTTCGTCGAGGAGAGTGATCGATTCCGCGTCACCGGCCATCAGCCGCCTGAGGTCGTCCTCCGCGCCGGCGACCGCCGCGTGCCCCGTTTCGTAGGGTTGCAGGAATTGCGGATCGCGCGTCAGCAGAAAACCGCGCTCGCCCGTTTCCATGTCCACGTAACCCTTGCCGAGCGCGGCGACCGCGACTTGCGCCGGGCGCAGCGTGTCCCGCACCCGCGAACCGACGTCGGTCACGTGGACGCGGGCCGCGGTGGTGACGATCGCGGTGGTGGTGAGCAGCAGGAGCAACCCGCTCACGAGCAGGATCACCTGCCACCGCAAAGTCCGCGGCGGGAATCGCGGAATGGTCACGAAACACGATAACCCGCATCACCGGAAAACCGAGAGCGCCGTTTTCCCGCCATCACCGCGGCACCGGCCGCGGCGCCGATCGCCAATGCGATCGCGATCCGGTACGCGGCAGGCGCGCCCGCCGTCGAAGAACACGCCGCCGAGCAGCGCGACACCGAGCGTCGCGCCGAGTGCTGAACCGCGTTGAGCAATCCCGCGGCGGAACCGATCTCCGCCGGCGCACCGCGCGCAGCGCCGCGGTGAAGAACGCCGGGCTGAACAACCCGGCGCTGATTCCGATCACCCCCAGCGTGCCGAGGACAACGGCGTGGTCGCTCAGGCCCGCGACGAACACGGCACCAAACGTGAGCCCGGCGGCCCGCACTCCCGCGCCGGCGTCCAGCTGCTCGTGCAGGGCCAGGACCAGGGGCAGGCCCGAGGTGGCGGTGACGAACAGCGCCGAGGTGACCAGCGCGGCCGGGAACCATCGTCCGGCGGACAGGGACCGTTCGACGAGTGAGCACGGCTGCGGCGCTGGTGCAGCACGAGGACGACGAGCACGACCGCGCCGGCCGCGAGGAGCCGGTAGTCCGGAGTGGACAGTTGCGTCAGCGGCTGGACGAGCAGCCCGAGGCCGAGGACCGCGAGCACCGTGCCCGGCAGGTCCAGGCGCGGGCGGCTGGGCACGCGGTCCTCCGGCAGGCCACGGGCGAGCAGCAGCACGATCACCGACAGCGGCACGTTCGCCAGGAAGCCGACCGCGAGGTCCAGGCCGCGGTGAGCACGCCGCCGAGCACCGGCCCGTACACCGCGGCGAGCCACTTGACCGGGCCGATCGCGCCGAGCGCTCGGAACACGCCGGGCCGGTGACCATCGCGCGGATCAGCCCGATGGTCTGCGGGATGATCACCGCCGCGGACGCGCCCTGCGCGGCCCGGAACACGATCAACGCGCCGGCGTCCGGCGCGAGCGCACGCCAGCGAGGTGAGCAGGAACGCCGTCACACCGAGCCGGAACACCCGGCGGCGCCCGGCGAGGTCGCCGAGCCGCCCAGCGGTGATCAGCAGCGCGGTGAACGGCAGGGTGTAGGCGGCGCTGAACCACTGGACGTCCGCCACCGGGCCGGGCAGGCTGTCGTGCACGGCGGGCGCGGCGGCCTGGACGGAACCCGCCGGCACCCGCGGGCAGCAGTGGATCGTCCGGCTCACCGCGGCGCCGAGCACCGCGCACGACATCGCGCACGCGCTCGCGCGGCGCGACGACACGCCTGGGTGCGCTGACCTCGGGCGGCACGGTCGCGCGGCGGGTCGACGAACTCCGTGGGCGCGGCGCGTTGTTCTTCGACGTCGAGACCGACGACGCGCTGTTCGCAGGATCGGCGCGGTCTCCAGGTGCGTGATGGCGGGCAGCGCGAGCCGGGTCGTCAGAGACCCGTGCAGTGCGCCGGTGTCCGCGCACAACGCGATCGACAGCAGGTTGGTGCGCCCCGGACGCTGAAATCGGTGGCGCCGTTGGTCTCCCCGGCCGGCGCGGCTTCGGTCCGCGCCGGCCGGGGGCGGCCCGTGCGATAGCGGGCCCGCGCACGCGCGCCTCGGCGACCGGACCGGCGCGCGCGGTGTGGAGCCGGGCGCGGCGGATCGGGCGGGCATCGCGTGGAGTTTCGGTGCACTCCACTGTCGTCCGCGAACGGGCGCCCGTCAAAGTATTTTCCGGTGTGGTGTCGATCCGCGGGGACGCCGTTCGTGTAGAGGGTGGAAACCGACCCGAGGAGGGACCATGACCCACTACCTGCTCACGATCTACCAGCCCGACGGCGAGCCGCCCGCGCCGGAGGTCCTCGAGCCGATCATGAAGAACGTGGCGGCGTTCGAGGAGGAGCTGCGGGCCGCGGGCGCGTGGGTGTTCAGCGGCGGGCTGCACCCGCCGAGCACCTCGACCGTCCTCCGCGCGCAGGGCGACGACGTGCTCGTCACCGACGGGCCCTACCTGGAGGGCAAGGAGCATGTCGGCGGGTTCACCCTCATCCGGGCCGCCGACCTGGACGAGGCCCTGGTGTGGGGGCGCAAGGCCGCGCGGGCGGTCGGGCTGCCCATCGAGGTCCGGCCGTTCGTGGAGGAGTCCCTCGGTTGACCGAGGAGATCGCCCGCGTCTTCCGGGAGGAGTACGGGCGCGCGGTGGCCGTCCTGGTTCGCGTTTTCGGCGACATCGACATCGCCGAGGAGGCGGTCCAGGACGCGTTCACCACGGCTGTGCGGCGGTGGCCCGAGGACGGGATCCCGCCGAGCCCGGCGGGCTGGATCATCACGACCGCCCGCAACCGCGCCGTGGACCGGTTGCGGCGCGAGGCGATCCGCGACGACCGGCAGGCCCGCGCGGCCCTGCTGCACGCCCGCGACGAGCCGGTGGAGGAGGGTGCCGTGCCCGACGAACGGCTCCGGCTGATCTTCACGTGCTGCCACCCGGCGCTGGCCCCGGCCGCGCGGGTGGCGCTCACCCTGCGGTTGCTCGGCGGACTGACGACCGCCGAGATCGCGCGGGCGTTCCTGGTGCCGGAGAAGACGATGGCTCAGCGGATCGTGCGCGCGAAGGGCAAGATCCGCGCCGCTCGCATCCCGTACCGGGTGCCGGACGAGGCGGACCTGCCGGACCGGCTGCGGGCCGTGCTCGCGGTGCTGTACCTGGTGTTCAACGAGGGCTACACGGCCCGGCGCGAAGGCCTGTGCGCCGAGGCGATCCGGCTGACGCGGGTGCTGGCCGGGCTGATGCCGGACGAGCCGGAGGTGCTCGGGCTGCTGGCCCTGATGCTGCTGACCGAGTCGCGCCGTGCCGCCCGCACCGGTCCGGGTGGGGAGCTGGTGCTGCTGGCCGACCAGGACCGGAGCCGGTGGGACCGGGAGCTGATCGCCGAGGGGCAGGCACTGGTGCGCCGGTGCCTGCGGCGGGGGCGGCCGGGGCCGTACCAGATCCAGGCCGCGATCAACGCGGTGCACAGCGACGCGCCGACCGCCGCGGAGACCGACTGGCGGCAGGTGGTGGCGCTGTACGACCAGCTCATGGCGGTCGCGCCGTCCCCGGTGGCGGCTCTGCACCGGGCGGTCGCGGTGGCGGAGGTCGACGGTCCCGCGGCCGGGCTGGCGCTCGTGGAGCGCCTGCGGCTGACCGAGTACTACCTGTTCCACGCGGTCCGGGCGGACCTGCTGCGCCGCCTGGGCCGGCGGGACGAAGCGGCGCGGGCCTACGAGGAAGCCCTGCGGCGGACGGAGAACGCGCCCGAGCGGGAGTTCCTCACGCGCCGGCTGTGGGAGACCGGCGGGTGAGGAACCCCGGTCACACCTGCCGCGCCCCCGCGCGGCCGGCTTCGATGACGAAGCTCGCCCGGGTCTGGACGGGCGCGCCGGGGCGCGTCACGTAGTCCACGATGCGGTAGTCGGCGGTCCAGGAGTCCCGCGTGATCGTGTTCCGCACATAGCCGCGCTTGCGGTTGATGAACTTGATGTGCGGGTTCTCCGCGAGCTGCACGCGGTCACCGGAGTTCTGGTCGGTCCCGTCGCCGCCGGAGGAGATCGACGTGCCCACCAGCTCCGTCGCGACCGTCGCCGACGCCGGGTCCTCGAAGTCGGCCTTCACGTCCGCCACGTAGTTCGCGTGCACGTCCCCCGTGATGACCACCGGGTTGCTCGCCTGCGCCAGCTTCGAGCGCACCAGGTTGCGCTCCACGTAGTAGTTGTCCCAGGCGTCGTCGCTGAACGAGTCGGCCGTGCCGGACGTGAAGTCGCGCTGGGCGAAGAACACCTGCTGCGCCAGGACGTTCCACCGCGCGGTCGGGCCGGACAGGTTGCGCAGCAGCCACTCCTTCTGCTGCGCGCCCAGGATCGTGCGCGACGGGTCCAGCCGCGCGTCGCCCGCGACCTGGTCGTCGCGGTACTGGCGGGTGTCCAGCAGGTGCACGTCCACCAGGTCGCCGAAGGTGAGCCTGCGGAAGATGCGGATGTCCGGCCCGGACGGGCGCTGGGCGCGGCGCAGCGGCATGTGCTCCCAGTACGCCTGGAACGCCTGCGCCCGCCGCTGCCGGAACACGGCCGGGTCCTGGTCGGGCTCGGTGTCGGGCTGGGAGATGTCGCCCGCCCAGTTGTTCTCCACCTCGTGGTCGTCGAACACGACCGCCCACGGGAACGCGGCGTGCGCGGCCTGCAGGTCCGCGTCGCCCTTGTACTGGGCCAGCCGGACGCGGTAGTCGGCCAGGTTGAAGGTTTCCGCGGCGGGGGTGTGCCCGCGGCCGATGCTGCCCTGCCCGTTGCCCTCGTAGATGTAGTCGCCGAGGAACGCCACCAGGTCCAGGTCCTCCTGGGCGAGGTGGGCGTGCGCCGTGTAGAAGCCGTCCGGGTAGTTCTGGCAGCTGGCGAACGCGAACGAGAACCTGTCCAGCCGCGCGCCCGGCCGCGGCGCCGTCTTCGTGCGGCCGACCGGGCTGATCTCGTTGCCCACGCGGAAGCGGTAGAAGTACTCGGCGCCGGGCTGCAGGCCGGACACCTCGGCGTGCACGGTGTGCGCGGACTCCGGCCGCGCGATCTCGGCGCCCGCGCGCACCACGTGCCGGAACCGCTCGTCCGCGGCGACCTGCCACTCGACGGGCACGGCCTTCGACGGCATGCCGCCCAGGCCGTCGGCGGCCAGCGGCTCCGGCGCGAGCCGCGTCCACAGCACGACGCCGTCGGGCAGGGGGTCGCCGGACGCGACGCCGAGGGTGAACGGGTCGCGCACGGGGCTGGCGGAGGCGGTGCCCCAGCCGGCGAAGGCAGCGGCGCCGAGCGCGGCGCCACCGGCGATCAGGACCTGACGGCGGGTGGGGGAGAGGTCGGTCATGCGTCACCTTTTCGGGGGTTCGGGAGGAAAGGCGCGCACACGCTAAGCACCCCGGGTGGCCGCTGCCCGAATCCCTGGTGGACGGGACATTGATGATCGTGCTTGTCACATCACGGTTCGATCACCCCGGGTAGCGCACTGCCCCGAACGGACGATCAGCTGGTTGTGCGACTGATGATCGAGGTGGCCGTGCTGATACTGGCCGTGGCGACGGCGTTCTGGTTCGGCCGCCGGTCGGCCTTGCCCCGCCGTGTCGGTGAGCCGGCGCCCGCGTTCCGCCTCGAGGCCCAGCCGCAGCAGTGGTACCGCCTCACCAACACCGGCCCGGTCCTCGCCACCGGGGTCCGCGTCGACTTCGGCGACCGCTACGACCGCGCCCTCACCCGCCGCCTGCCCGACGTGCTCGACCTCGGGCCGGGCGAGTCCGTCACCTTCCTGATGCTGGGGACGTGGGCGACCCCGCGGCCTGCCGAACTGCGCGTGAGCTGCGCCGAACTGCCCAAGCCCGCCCTCGTTGCGGTGCCCGAAGGCGCCGAGCCGCTCGCGTCCTGACCCGCCGGTACTAGCTTGGTACCGAGGAGGCCGACGTGGAGTGCCTCCGGTCGCGAGGAGGGACATGGCTTCCGTTTCCCGGATCGGCCTGGTCGTGCACGGCGGCAAGGAGGCCGCGCGGCGCACCGCGGGCGAGGTCCGCGCCTGGGCGGCCGCCCGCGGCATCCCGTGCACCGACATCGACGTCTGGGACGACTTCGACGGCCACCGGCGGCACGCCAAGGAGGAGGCCGAGCGCGCGGGCAACCCGGACCTGATCGTCACCGTCGGCGGTGACGGCACCTTCCTGCGCGGGGTGCGGGTCGCGGCGCCGGTCGGGTCGCTGGTGCTCGGCGTCAACGTGGGCCGCGTCGGGTTCCTCACCGAGGTCGCCACCGAGGACGTGGTCGCCGCGCTGGACGCGGTCGACGACGGCGCCTTCCAGGAGGACTCGCGAATGACGCTCACCATGTGCGCGTCCCGGCCGCTGAGCATCCCGAAGGGCATCGAGCCGATGCTGCGGTACGGCCGCGGCCCGGCGCTGCCACCGCCCAACACGCGGCGGGCCCCGTCCGACGGCGACGGCATCCAGCTGGACGTGCTGGGCCTCAACGACATCGTGGTGGAGAAGCTGGCCCGCGACCGGCAGGCGAGCCTCGCGGTGTACGTCGACGGGCGGCAGTTCGCCGTCTACTCGACCGACGCGTTCGTCGTGGCGTCCTCGACCGGATCGACCGCCTACAGCTTCTCCGCGGGCGGCCCGATCGTCTCGCCCGGCCTGGACGCGCTGGTGTTCACGCCGGTCGCGCCGCACATGGTCTTCAACCGCAGTGTCGTGCTGGCGCCGCAGCAGCGGGTCGGCATCCGGGTGCTGGAGCAGTCCGGGGAGGCCGCGGTGAGCGTGGACGGGCAGCTGCGGGGCGTGCTGGAGCCGGGCGACTGGATCACCGTGCAGGCGGCGAGCCGGCGCGCGCGCCTGGTCCGCCTCGACGAGCCGGACTTCCTGTGCCGGGTGCGCGACCGCTTCGGGCTGGCCGATTCGGTCGCCGCCCTCGCGGACGAACGGCCCCCGCGCTGACCGTCCGTGGGAGCATGAGGTGTGCCTCGCCTCGACACCGCGATCCCGCTGATCGGCCGCGCTCCCGAGCTGGACACCCTGCGTGCCACGCTGGACCGGGCCAGGGCGGGCCAGGCGGGGGCGGTGCTGCTGGCCGGTGACGCCGGAGTCGGCAAGTCACGGCTGCTCGGTGAGCTGGTCGCCGGGGCCGACGGGGTGACCGTGCTGTCCGGGCGTTGTCTCGACGTCGGCGAGGCGGGGTTGCCGTACCTGCCCTTCGCCGAGGCGCTGGGCGGGCAGCGGGCGGCGGCGGAGCAGTGGCCGGTGCTCGGGCGCCTGCTGCCCGGTCTCACCCAGCCCGAGCCCGTCGACCAGGCGGTGGAACGGCTGCGGCTGTTCGACGCGGTGCACGCGCTGCTGGTGGAGCTCGCCGCGCGCGGCCCGGTGCTGCTCGCACTGGAGGACCTGCACTGGGCCGACGCCTCGACCAGGGACCTCGTGTTGTTCCTGCTGTCCCGGCTGGACACCCAGCGGCTGCTGGTGGTCGCCACCTACCGCACCGACGACCTGCACCGCCGCCATCCGCTGCGCCCGCTGCTGGCGGAGGTGTCGCGGCTGCCCGCGGTGGCCCGGGTCGAGCTGGCCCCGCTCGGCGCGGCCGACACGGTCGCGTTCGTGTCCGCGCTCGCCGACGGCGCGTTGCCGGACGCCACCGTGCGCACCGTCGCGGAACGCTCCGAGGGCAACCCGTTCTTCTGCGAGGAACTGACCGCTGCGGTGCGCCGGGGGGCGAACCTGCCGGACGGACTGGCCGAGCTGCTGCTGGCGCGCGTGGAACGGCTCAGCCCCGAGGCGCAGCGCGTGGCCCGCGCGGTCTCCGGCGCGACACAGCTCGTCGCGCACGCCAGCCTGCGCACGGTCTGCGGGCTGGACGAGGACACCCTGGAAACCGCGTTGCGCGAGGCCGTGCTGCACAACGTCCTCGTCGCCGCGGAGGACGGCTACGCGTTCCGGCACGCGTTGCTGCGCGAAGCGGTCTACGACGACCTGCTGCCCGGGGAGCGGGTCCGCCTGCACGCCGCGTTCGCCCGCCTGGCCGCGGAGAACGGCACCGCGGCCGCGCTCGCGCACCACAGCTTCCGCAGCCACGACCTGCCGACCGCGCTCGCCGCGTCGGTGCGGGCCGCGGACCAGGCGGCCGGGATGCAGGCGCCGGGCGACGCGCTGCACCACCTCGAGCAGGCGCTGCAGCTGTGGGAGGCGGTGGACGAGCCGGAGCGGATCAGCGGACGGGACCAGCTGGCGCTGCTGCGCTCGGCGGCCGCGATGGCGGACACCGCGGGCGAGGCCGACCGCGCCGTGACCTACGCCCGCTCGGCGGTGAGCGAGGCGGACCTGCGCGACGACCCCGAGCTGGCCGCCGACACGCGGCACCAGCTCGCGATCGCGTTGATCCCGTTCGACGTGCACCGCGGCGAGGTGTCCAAGGCCGTCGCCGAGGCGTGGGAGCTGGTGCGCGACCGCCCGGCGAGCGTCGTGCGCGCCCGGGTCCTCGCGCTGCGCGCCCGCGCCTGGGTGTGGGGCGTGCCGGACGTCGACGTCGACGAGCTGCGCGGCCACGTCCAGCAGGCGATCGCCGACGCGCGTGCGGCCGGGGCGCCCGAGGTCGAGGCCGACGGGATGGTCACGCTCGCCGCGTTCGAGGACTGGCAGGGCAACGTCGAGCTGTCCACGCGCCTCGGCCTGGCCGCAGCGGAGCGCGCGGCCGAGATCGGCGCGGTCCGGGTGGAGCTGCGGGCGCTGCACAACGTCACCTGCAACCTGCTGGTGAGCGGGGACCTGCCCGGTGCGGCGCGGATGGCCGCGCGGGCGTGGCAGCGCGCGGAACGGGCCGGGCTCGGCTGGAGCAACGTCGGCGTCGAAGCTCGCACGAGCGAGCTGTTCGACCTGTACGTGCTCGGGGACTGGGACACCGCGCTCGCCCGCGCCGAGGTGCCGGGCGCGCCGCGGTTCGCGCGGGCCAGGGTCGGGTCGTACTCCGCGCCGATCCTGGCCGCGCAGGGGCGGTTCGCCGAGGTCGAAGACCTCGCGGCGCGACTGGCCGACCAGCGCGACGACGCGCGCACGGGCGTGCTGCTGGGGATCGCGCTCGCCGAGGCCGCCCAGTGGCAGGGCGACGCCGAGCGGGCCGTCGCGGAGATCCGGACCGTGGTCGAGCGGCTGCATGCGCTGACCCGGTCCAGCCTCGCCGACCTGCGGTGGGCGGTCGTCACCGGGGTGTCCGCGCTGGCCGACCTCGCCGAGGAGGTCCGGCGCCGCGGCGGGGACGCCGGTGAGCTGGTCGCCCAGGGCGAGGAGCTGGCCGCCGCCGGGGAGCCGGTGTCGTCGGTGCAGGTCCGGCTGGAGGAACGCAGCCCGGACACGCGCGTGCCGACCGCCCGGCTCGCCGCGGAGCTGAACCGCTTGCGCGGCGCCGACGACCCGGCCGCGTGGGCGGTCGCGGTCGAGGAGGCCGCGCCCCTGCCGTACTGGCAGCTGCTCGCCCGCTGGCGGTGGGCCGCGGCCCTGCTGGCGCACGGCGAGCGGGACGCGGCGGCCGAGCAGGTCCGGCTGGTGCGCGACGCCGCGACCGAGCTGGGCGCGGAACCGTTGCGGTCCGCGGTGGCGGACCTGGCCCGGCGCGGCAGGCTGACCGCCGCGGCTGCGACCGCCGACGACGTGCTGACCCCGCGCGAGCGGTCCGTGCTGGAACTGGTCGCGGGCGGGCTGACCAACCGCCAGGTCGGCGAGCGCCTGTTCATCAGCGAGAAGACCGCGAGCGTGCACCTGTCGCGCGTCATGGCCAAGCTGGGCGCCGGGAGCCGCGCCGAGGCGGTTTCCCTGGCGCACCAGCGTGGTCTGCTCGGTTAGGGCTTGTCGCCGAGGGGGTTGAGGTTCTCCGCCTTCCCGCCCGCCGCGAAGACCAGCAGGTCGGCCATCGTGCAGCCGCCCTGCCGCGCGCCGAGCGCAGGCTGCCAGCCCGGTTCGTTCAGGATCGAGTAGCGGCTCGCCTCGATGCAGCGGTGGAACACCTCGGCGACGATCCGCTCGCCGACGCCGTTCAGGCGCCCCTCGTGCACCTCGGCCTCACGCAGGACGTAGAACCAAAGCGGCGTGTTGGCGACCAGCTCGTCACGCAGTTCCGGTCAGCGGGGTGGTCTCCAGGAACTCGGCCATCTGCTGCCGGTGGCCAGGATCCCGGCGGTGCCGCTGAAGGTGAACAGCTGGAACAACGTCGCGATGCCCAGCGGGCTACCGGCTTCGAAGATCCGGTTCCAGGAACAGGTTTCCCGCACCATGCTGTGCCCGAGGCGGAACGCCGCGACCGAGAACTCGATCGGCATCGTCGCCGGACCGCCCGCGCGTCGTCGACGATCATCGGGTTCACGATCCGGGGCAGGTAGTCCTCCCGCAGCATCCACTGGTAGTGCCGCACCACTTCACCGCGGGCCTTCTCGAAGAGTCCCCACCAAGAGGTGTGGCCGACTGGCGGAAGCACACGATCCGGCGCAGCATCGGGGGCATGCCGCTGCCCGAGCCCGTCGCCCCCATGCTGGCCGTTCCCGGACCCGTGCGGGACAGCGAGGGCTGGGCGTTCGAGTGGAAGTACGACGGGGTGCGGTGCCAGGCCGCGGTGTCCGGTGGCGAGGTCCGGCTCTACTCACGGCGGCTGCGTGACGTCACGAGCACCTACCCCGAGCTGACCGTGCTCGGGGACCATCCCCGCACACTGCTGATCGACGGCGAGGTCGTCGCGCTCGACGAGGACGGCAGGCCGGATTTCGGTCGCCTGCAACAACGCATGAACCTGGCCGCGCCCACCCCGGCGCGGCTGTCCTCGGTGCCCGTCGTGTTCTTCGCGTTCGACCTGCTGCGCGAAGGGGAGCAGGACTGCACCGGCCTGCCCTACGAAGACCGCCGGGAACGGTTGCTGGGCTTGGGCATCGACCGGCCGGAGGTGCGGGTGCGGCGGCACTTCCTCGCGTCCGACGTGGAGGGTGCGGAGCTGCTGAGCGCGGCGCGCGAGGTCGGCCTGGAGGGTTTGGTGTCGAAGCGGCTCGGCTCGGTCTACCAGCCCGGCGTGCGATCGCCGGACTGGGTGAAGACACCGCTGACCCGTACGCAGGAGGTGGTGATCGCGGGCTGGACCGCCGGCGAGGGGCGGCGGTCCGGCACGTTCGGCGCCCTGCTGCTCGGCCTGCACGACGAGACCGGACTGCGCTTCGCCGGGCACGTCGGCACCGGGTTCACCGACCGCATGCTCGACGACCTGCAGGCCCGCCTGCGCCCGCTGGCCCGCCGCACGAGCCCGTTCGACAGCCCGGTGCCCCGCGAGTACGCCCGCAACGCGCACTGGGTGGAGCCGGAACTGGTGGGCGAGGTGGAGTTCCGGCAGTGGACGTCGGACGGGCGGTTGCGGGCGCCGTCCTGGCGGGGGCTGCGGCCGGACCGGCTGCCCGAGGAGGTCACGCTCGCCTGACCAGCCTGGTCCGCACGGCAAGCCCGGCGCACGCGATCACCGCGACGCCGCCGAGCACGGTCGGCCAGGTGATCGCCTCGCCGAGGAACAGCACCGCCCAGCAGATCGTCAGCACCGGCTGGACCAGCTGGATCTGGCTCACCCGCGCCATTGGGCCGATCGCGAGCCCCCGGTACCACGCGAAGAACCCGAGGAACATGCTCACCACACCGAGGTAGGCGAACGCGGCCCAGCCCACGGCGTTGCCCGTCGGCGGGTGCTGCCACGCCGCGACGGCCGCGAGCGCGGTCATCAGCGGCGCGGACAACACGAGCGCCCACGAGATCGTCTGCCACGCACCGAGTTCGCGGGCCAGCAGCCCACCCTCCGCGTAGCCGATCCCGGCGGCCAGCACGGCCCCGACCAGGAGCAGGTCCGACCACCGCGGGCCGGTGAAACCGCCTTGCAGGGACGCGAACGCGACCGCGGCCACCGCGCCGAGGGCCGCCGCCGACCAGAAGCGGGCCGCCGGCCGTTCCCGCCCGCGCAGCACGGCGATGACCGCGGTGGCGGCGGGCAGCAGCGCGATCACGACGGCGCTGTGACTGGCCGAGGCGGTGGTCAGCGCGAACGACGTCAGCACGGGGAACCCGGCGACCACGCCCGCGGCGACGATCGCGAGCCGGAACCACTGCACGCCCCGCGGCAGCCGTTGCCGGGTGCACGCGAGCGCGACCGCGGCGAGCAGCGCGGCGACGACCGCCCGGCCGGCGCCGATGAACAGCGGCGACATGGCGCCGACGGCGACGCGGGTGAACGGGACGGTGAACGAGAACGCCGTGACCCCGAGCAGACCCCAGCCGAGACCGGCCCGCGCGGGCGGTAGCACCCGACGCTCGACGAGAGTAGCGCTACTATCTTGTCTCATGTCCGACGATAGCAGCTCCCGCATCGTCGCCGGGCTGCGCGAGTGGATCGCGACCGCCGAACCGGGCGCGAAGCTGCCGTCCACCCGCGCGCTCGTCGCCGAGTACGCGGCGAGCCCGGTGACCGTGCAGAAGGCGCTGCGGACCCTCGCGGCCCAGGGGATCGTGGAGAGCCGGCCTGGTGTCGGCACCTTCGTGCGCGCGGTCCGCGTGGCGCGCGCGAACGACTACGGGTGGCAGACGGCGGCGCTCGGATCGCCGCCGCAGCGGATGCCGCGGGTGTCGACCGCGCTGCGGACGGTGCCGAACGACGTGATCGCGTTGCACTCCGGGTACCCGGACCGGGAACTGCTGCCCGAGCGGCTCGTGCGGGCCGCGTTCGCGCGTGCCGCGCGGGGCGCTTCCGCGGTCAACCGCCCGCCGGCCGCCGGGTTGCCGGAGCTGCAGGCATGGTTCGCCGCGGAGCTGGGTCCGGCGGCGCCGGGCGACGTCGTCGTGTTCCCGGGCAGCCAGAGCGGGCTCAGCGCGGCGTTCCGCGGGCTCGTCGGGGCGGGCGCGCCGCTGGTGCTGGAGTCGCCGACGTACTGGGGCGCGATCCTCGCCGCCGCGCAGGCCGGGGTGCGGGTGGTGCCCGTGCCGAGCGGTCCGCACGGTCCGGACCCGGACGAGCTGGACCGCGCGTTCCGGCGGACCGGGGCCAGGGCGTTCTACGCGCAGCCGAACTTCGCCAACCCGACCGGCGCCCGCTGGCCCGCCGAGCTGGGCGACCGGGTCCTCGGCGTCGTCCGCGAGCACGGCGCGTTCCTGATCGAGGACGACTGGGCGCACGATTTCGGGATCGCGGCGGATGTGGTGCCGCTCGCCGCGCGCGACGACCGCGGGCACGTGGTGTACCTGCGGTCGCTGACGAAGAGCGTGTCCCCGGCGGTGCGGGTCGCCGGGATCATCGCGCGCGGCGCGGCCCGCGAGCGGATCCTCGCCAGCGCACAGGGCGAGTCGATGTACGTGAGCGGGTTGCTGCAGGCGGTCGCGCTCGACGTCGTCACGCAGCCCGGGTGGCGCACGCACCTGCGCGGGGTGCGCCGCCAGTTGGCCGCGCGGCGCGACCTGCTCGCCGGCGCGCTGCGGGAGCACGTGCCGTCCGCACGACTGGAAGGGTTGCCGCAGGGCGGGCTGAACCTGTGGGTGCGGCTGCCGGACGCCACCGATCCGGCGCGCCTGATCCGCGACTGCGAGGCGGCCGGAGTGGTGGTGAACCCGGGCGGCGAATGGTTTCCCGCGGAGCCGCCCGGGGTGTACCTGCGGCTCAACTACTCCGGCCCGAACCCGGGCGCGTTCCCCGACGGCACGCGGATCATCGGTGCGGCACTGGCCGGGCAAGGGCTCTAGGCGTTCCGTCGATCGGAGCCGCGTCGCGGTCTACTCTGGCGGGATGCTGCGGGTCTCCCTGCTGGGAGAACAGGCAATCCTCGACGAAGCGGACGGTTCGGTGGTGACTCGTTCGCCGCGCACCGTCGCGCTTGTCGCGTACCTCGTCGTGCACGCGGGGGTCCCTCAGCCGCGGCAGCGCATCGCCGAACTGTTCTGGCCCGACTCGTCCGAACCGCAGGCGCTGACGAACCTCCGCCGCGAGCTGCACCACCTGCGCCACACCCTCGGCCAGGACTGCCTGGTCGTCACGGCCAAGGACCTGTGCTGGCGCGACACCGCGACCGTCCGCGTCGACGTGCGCGACTTCGAACTGGCCCGCGCGGCGGCCCAGTCCGGCGACGGGGTGCTCCAGCACGCGCCGGCCGCGCTCGCGCTCTACCGCGGTGAATTCCTGCCCGGCATCAACGACGAATGGGTGATCGAGCCGCGTGCCGCGCTGGAATCGGCCTCCGTCCGGCTATGCGATCTGCTGTGCCAGGCGAGGAAGAGCCGCGGCGACCTGCCCGGCGCCGCGGAGGCCGCCCGCAGGCGGATCCAGTTGCGCCCGCTGGAGGAACAGGGCTACCGCACGCTGATGGACCTGCAGGCGGCGATGGGGGACCGGGCCAGCGCGGTCAGCACCTACCACCACTGTGCGTCCACCCTGGAGCGCGAACTCGGCGTCGTGCCGGACGAGGCGACGCGGCGGGCTCTGCGCCGCCTGCTGGCGGGCGAGGCGACGGGCCCGCGCCCCGGCACCACCGGGCTCGTCGGGCGCGGCCGGGAGGTGGCCCTCCTCTCGCGCGTCTGGCAGACCGCGGCGGCCGGCCGCCCTGGGCTCGTGCTGGTGTGCGGCGGCGCGGGGGTAGGCAAGAGCAGGCTGGTCGCCGAAGTCGCCTCGGCGGCACGGGCGCACGGCGCGATCGTGGCCACCTCGCAGTGCTTCGGCACGCCGGGGCGGCTGCCGCTGGCGCCGGTCGCGGACTGGCTGCGTGCCCCCGCGGTGCGCGCCGCGACCGCGAACCTGGAACCGGTGTGGCGCGCCGAGGTGGACCGCCTCGTGCCCGCGGGCCGCTCGCGGAGCGATCCGGACACCGGCCCCCGCGCGATGGTGGACGCCTGGCAGCGGCACCGGTTCTTCGAGGGCCTGGCCAGGGCGCTCACCGGCGCCGGCCGCCCGATGCTGCTGGTGCTGGACAACTTGCAGTGGTGTGACCAGGAAACCCTGGCGTTCCTCACCTTCTGCCTCGGCCTGACCCCGGACGCGCCGGTCCTCGTCGCCGCGACCCTGCGCACCGACGGCGCGTGGCCGGAGCTCGCGGAGTGGACCACCCGCATGCGCGGCACCGGCCTGCTGACCGAGTTGACGCTGAACCCGTTGGAGATCACCGAATCCGCCCGGCTGGCCGAGCTGATCTCCGGCCAGCCGCTCGCCCCCGCGGACCGTGAGCTGCTGCAGGCCACCACCGGCGGTTTCCCGCTCTACGTCGTCGAAGCCGTGCGGGGCAAGGCACTGCCGGGCAGCGACCTCACCGACGTCCTGCGCAACCGGGTGGAGCAGGCGAGCCCGGCCGCGCGCAAGACCGCCGGGCTCGCCGCCGCGGTCGGCCGCGACTTCACGCTCGCCCTGCTCACCGAGGCCAGCGACCTCGAACCGGACACCGTCGTGCAGGCCGTCGACGAGCTGTGGCGGCGCCGCATCATCCAGGAGATCGACGGCGGCTACGACTTCAGCCACGATCTGCTCCGGGACACCGCCTACCACCTGGTCAGCCCGCCCAACCGGTGGCTGTTGCACCGGCGCATCGCGCAGGCGCTGGAGCTGCTGCACGCCGGCGACACCGACCCGGTGTCCGGCCGACTGGCCGAGCAGTACGCGCGGGGCGGGCGCCCGGACCGCGCCGTCGGCTTCTACCGGCGCGCCGCGGCCTTCGCGTCCAGCACCTTCGCGCACGCCGAGGCGATCCGGCTGCACCAGGAGGCACTGGACATCGTGCGGTCCCAGCCGGACAGCGCCGAGTCCGCCCGTCAGGAACTGGCGATCCTGGAGACGATGGCGGCGCCGCTGAACGCCCGCCACGGATACGCCTCGCCGCAGCTGCAGCAGGCCCTGGAGCGCACCATCACCCTCGCCAAACGCTTGGGGCAGCAGGATTCCATGCTCACCGCGATGGTCGGGCTGTGGGCTTCCCGCTTCGTGCAGGGCCGCACCGCGGACGCGTACGAGGTCGCCACGAGCGTGCTGGACCTCGTCGACCCGGACTCGGAACTGCGCGGCGCGGCGCACTTCGTGTACGGCGGGAGCGCGAGCAGCCTCGGACGGCCCGCCGAGGCGCTGCAGCACTTCGACCTCGCCGTGAAACTGTCCCGCGGCGCCCCGTCGCTGACCGTCGGCACCCGCCCCGACGTGCACGCGACGGGGTGGGCCGCGCACCCGCACTGGCTGCTCGGCCACACCGGGGAGGCGCTGGCCGCCTGCCAGGACGCGATCGACCTCGCCCGGTCGGCCGAGCACCCGTACAGCCTTGCCGTCGGGCTCGCCTACGCCGGGATCACCTACCAGATGTGCGGCGAGGTGGACCGGCTCGGCGACACCGTGCGCGAGCTGGGCGAGCTGTGCGACCGCTACGGCTTCGCCTACTACCGGGAGTGGGGCCTGGTGCTGGGCGGCTGGCGGGCGGGGCGGCCCGAGGTCGCGCGGCGCGGCATCGACAACCTGCGCGCGGAGGGCTCGTTCGCGCGGATGCCGTACTGGCTCGCGCTGCTCGCCGACCTGTCCGGCCCGGACGCGGCCCGCGCGACCCTGGACGCGGCGATCGTCGCCGGGCAGGCCCGCGACGACGTGTGGTGGATGCCCGAGGTGATGCGCAAACGCGCCGCTCTCGACGACCCGGACACCGCGGTGTCCCGGCTGCGCTCCGCGGTGCGGCTCGCCAGGGCGCAGGGCAGCCTCGCCTTGGAGCGGCGGTGCGAGCACGACCTCGCCGTTCGGGCCGGCGCCGGCTGACCCCGCGCGGGCGAACGCTGCGCGAACGCCCGGTCCCTAGCGTCGTGGCGACCCACCAGAGGAGGAACCATGACCACCATTGCCACCGCACCGTACGAGGAGCTGGCCGCCACCCTGCGCGGCGACCTCGTGCTCCCGTCGGACCCGGCCTACGACGCGGCCCGCGCCGTCTACAACGGGGCGATCGACCGGCGGCCGTCCGCGATCGTCCGGGTGCGCGACACCGCGGACGTGGTCGCGTGCGTGAAGTTCGCGCGGGCACACGACATCACGATCGCCGTGCGCGGCGGCGGCCACAACGCCGGCGGGCTCGGCATCGCCGACGACGCCCTGGTGATCGACTTCGCGTTGCTGCACAGCACGACCGTCGACCCCGAGCACCACACCGTCCGCGTCGACGCGGGGTGCACGTGGGCCGACGTCGACCACGCCACCGTCCCGTTCGGCATGGCCGTGCCATGCGGGTTCCTCGGCTCGACCGGGGTCGCGGGGCTGACGCTCGGCGGCGGGGTCGGCTACCTGGCCCGCAGGTTCGGGCTCACCGTCGACAACCTGCTCTCGGCCGACGTCGTGCTGGCCGACGGCACACTGGTTACCGCGAACGAGACGTCGCACCCGGACCTGTTCTGGGCGTTGCGCGGCGGCGGCGGGAACTTCGGCGTGGTCACGTCGTTCACGTTCCGCGCCCACGACATCGGCGAGCACGGCGTGATTATCGGCGGGCCGGTGCTCTACGACCTGGCCGACACCCCGGACGTGCTGCGCTGGTACCGCGAACTGCTGCCGTCGCTGCCGGAGGAGCTGTCCGGCTGGTTCGGGTTGCTGACGATCCCGCCCGCACCGCCGTTCCCCGAGGAGCTGTGGGGACGCAAGGCGTGCGGCATCGTCTGGTGCTACACCGGGCCGCACGACCGCGCGGACGAGGTGCTGGAGCCGGTGAAGAGCTACGGCACGCCGCTGGTGGTGGGGCTGCAGCCGATGCCGCACAACATCCTGCAGACCGCCTTCGACGAGCTGTACCCGGCCGGGCTGCAGTGGTACTGGAAGGCCGACTTCTTCTCGGAGATCAGCGACGAGGCGATCGACGTCCACGTCCGGTACGGGCAGACGCTGCCGACGCCGTTCTCGACGATGCACCTGTACCCGATCGACGGCGCCGCGGCGCGCGTCCCGGCGGAGGCGACGGCGTTCGGCTACCGCGACGGCGGGTGGGCCGGTGTGATCGTCGGAGTGTCGCCGGAGCCGGCCGACCTCGACGGGATGTCCCGCTGGGCCAAGGACTACTGGTCGGACCTGCACCCGACGTCGGCGGGCGGGGCGTACATCAACTTCATGATGGACGACGAGGGGCAGGACCGGGTGCGAGCGTCCTACCGGGACAACTACGACCGGCTGGCGCGGATCAAGGCCAAGTACGACCCGGAGAACGTGTTCCACGTCAACCAGAACATCCGCCCCGCGCGATGATGGGTGCGTGCGGAACGACTGGGTGAGCGTGGTACGGGCGCTCGGTGGCGACGGCGGTGTGGCGGCGGACGCGGCGGCGGACCTGGCTGCCCGGTACGCGGAGCCGCACCGCCGTTACCACGACACGGCGCACGTGCTCGCGGTGCTGCGGGATTCGGCGGCCCTGGCGGCGGACCTGGGGTTGCCGCCGGAGGAACGCGCGACGCTCGCGCTGGCCGCCGCCGCACACGACGTCGTGTACGACGGACGGCCAGGTGACGACGAGCGGCGCAGTGCCGAGTGGGCGGTGTCGTGGCTGCGCCGGGCGGGGGTGCGGCCGGAGCACGTGGCGCGGGTCGAGGAGCTGGTGCTGGCCACGCTCACGCACGTCGCGCCGGACGGGGACGCGACCGCGCAGGCACTGCTCGACGCCGACCTCGCGATCCTCGGCGCGGAGGAGGTCGCCTACGACCGCTACCGCAGCGCGGTGCGCGCCGAATACGCGGCGATTCCGGACGAGTTGTGGCGCACCGGCCGGTCGGCTGTGCTGTCGGACCTGCTGGCGCGGGATCCGCTGTACGCCACGGCGGCTGCGCGGTCGCGGTGGGAGGCCGCGGCGAAGGCGAACCTGGCGCGGGAGCTGGCCGCGCTCAGAACGCGTTGATCCCGGTCAGTTCCGCGGACAGCGCCCAGAGCCGTTCCGCCTCCGCGGGGTCCACCGCGTGGTCGCGGACGCCGGCGATCATCTCCGTGCTGTCCGTGGGTTCGGCGATGTCGCAGTCGTCGCAGTAGAGGCCGCCGAGCCCGTCGAGCCGCGGGGAGGTGGCGGCCCAGACCTGGGTGGCCGCGCCCTGCTCGGGTGTCTTGAAGCTGGGGTCGGCGGGGTTGCCGTGCTCGTCTACCCAGCCCGCCGCCACCATGTCCGCGGTGTCGAGGTGCCGTTGCAGCGGGGTCAGGATCGCGCCGGGGTGCAGGGAGAACGCGCGGGCACGCTCGCGGCCGAGGACGTCCAGCTGCACGGCGAAGAGCGCGTTGGCGGTTTTGGACTGGGCGTAGGCGAGCCAGCGGTCGTAGCCGCGGTCGAAGTGGATGTCGTCCCAGCGGATGGGCGAGAGCTGATGGCCTGCCGAGGAGACCACCACGACGCGCGCGCCGGGCGCGATGGCCGGCCAGAGCAGGTTGACCAGCGCGAAGTGCCCGAGGTGGTTGACGGCGAAATGCGATTCCCAGCCCGGCCCGACGCGCGTTTCCGGGGCGGCCATGATGCCCGCGCCTGCGATGAGGATGTCGATGCCGCGGCCGGAGGCGAGGAACCGCTCGGCGAACCGGCGCACGCTGTCCAGGTCGGCGAGATCGAGTTCGTCCACTTCGGCCGCTTCGCGCGCGGCTTCCGGGCGGCGCGCGGGAACGACGACGTGCGCGCCGGCCTGGGTGAGCGCGCGGGTGGCGGCCAGGCCGATGCCCGAGTAGCCGCCGGTGACGATCGCGAGCCTGCCGGTCAGGTCGACGCCGGCGAGGACCTCGGCGGCGGTGGTGCGGGCGCCGAAGCCGGTGCCAAGTGGTTTCTGGATCATGGCCGCGACGCTAGGAGTTAGAGCGGCGTCTAGGTCAAGTTAAGCTGGTCCGGTGGACTTGAGCATCGGCGAGGTCGCGCGGCGCACCGGGCTGAGCGTGCACACGTTGCGGCTCTACGAGCGGGAAGGCCTGCTGGCGAGCCCGGTCGCCCGGAACGCGAGCGGCCGGCGCGTCTACCGCGAGGCGGACGTCGAGTGGCTGCGGTACTGCACGCGGTTCCGCGCGTCGGGGATGCCGCTGGAGGAGATCCGCCGGTTCGCCGCGCTCGTGCGGCAGGGGAGGGGCAACGAACCTGAGCGGCTGGCGCTGCTGCGTGAGCACGAGGAGCGGGTGCGGGCGCGGATCACGGAGCTGCAGGAGAGCCTCGCCGTGATCCGGCACAAGGTGGCGGTGTACGAGGAGCACGTGGCGGAGGGCCGCGCCGCGGGCCTGTGGGAACCGGCGGGGTCCACTGTGGAGTGATCCTCGGTCGCCCGGGACACGGCGCCGCTGTCCCACGAGGCGCTGCCGGAAGCTCGGATCGACCGCCAGCCGCTACGGTCACTGACCGCGCCCCGACCTCTGACCGCCGCCGCTGACTGCCGCGGCCGCTGGCCGCTACGCCCCTGACCGCCCGGTCGTTGATCGCCGCAAACCGCTGTCCGGCACCTCCGCTGGCCGCCACCTCCGCTGGCCGCCGCGACCGGAACACGCCAGCGCAGTGTTCCCGGTCCGGGCATCCTCGACCTCGTGGTCTGCACCCTGCTCGGCGGCGACGGCCGGCCTCTACCGGAGCGCTGTCCCGGGTACCCCTTTCGGCGGCTGCGTGCCACAACCCTGACCGCTTCGGCCATCGGCTGCCGCGGTTGACCGCCACAACCGCTGGCCGCCACGACCGGAACACGCCAGCGCAGTGTTCCCGGTCCGGGCATCCTCGACCTCGTGGTCTGCACCCTGCTCGGCGGCGACGGCCGGCCTCTACCGGAGCGCTGTCCCGGGTACCCCTTTCGGCCGCTGCGCGCCACAACCCTGACCGCTTCGGCCATCGGCTGCCAAGGTTGACCGCCACAACCGCTGGGCGCCACGACCGGAACACGCCAGCCGGTCCCGCCGAACACCGGCGTCGTCGACCTCGTGGCCTACACCTCCTTGGCGCCGACGGCCGGCCTCTACCGGAGCGCTGTCCCGGGCACCCCTTTCGGCCGCTGCGTGCCACAACCCTGACCGCATCGGCCATCGGCTGCCACGGTTGACCGCCACAGCCGCTGGCCGCCACGACCGGAACACGCCAGCCGGCCCCGCCGAACACCGGCGTCCTCGACCCCGTGGTCTGCACCCTCCTCGGCGCGGACGGCCGCTCCTACCGGAGCGCTGTCCCGGGTACCCCTTTCGGCCGCTGCGTGCCACAACCCTGACCGCTTCGGCCGTCGGCTGCCACGGTTGACCGCCACAACCGCTCGGCCGCCACGATCGGAACACGCCAGCCGATCCCACCGAACACCGGCAACATCGACCCCGTGGCCTGCACCCTCCTCGGCGGCGACGGCCGGCCTCTACCGGAGCGCTGTCCCGGGTACCCCTTTCGGCCGCTGCGTGCCACAACCCTGACCGCTCCGGCCATCGGCTGCCACGGTTGACCGCCACAACCGCTGGCCGCCACGATCGGAACACGCCAGCGCAGTGTTCCCGGTCCGGGCATCCTCGACCCCGTGGCCTACACCCTCCTCGGCGCCGACGGCCGGCCTCTACCGGAGCGCTGTCCCGGGCACCCGTTTCGGCCGCTGCGTGCCACAACCCTGACCGCTTCGGCCGTCGGCTGCCACGGTTGACCGCCACAACCGCTCGGCCGCCACGATCGGAACACGCCAGCCGATCCCACCGAACACCGGCAACATCGACCCCGTGGTCTACACCCTCCTCGGCGCCGACGGCCGCCTCTACCGGAGCGCTGTCCCGGGCACCCTCGGCGGGCACCGGCGGTTGCGGATCTACGGCCTGCTCACCTGCCCGTTCGCCCGGCGCGCCCTCGCCCGTGGCCACTATGCCCGCCACCGCGTCTTCTTCGCCGACGAGCGGACCGCGGTCGCCGCCGGGTACCGGCCCTGCGCGGTCTGCCTGCCGGACCGGTACCGGGCCTGGCGGACCTCCCCTAACGTCGAGGCATGGCGAACCGCTTCTTCCCCTGGTTGTTCAAGCGCATCGGCGCCCGCAACGAGGCCCGGGGCGGCGCCGCTCTCCGGCGGGAGCTCCTCGCGGGCGCGCGGGGGCGGGTGCTCGAAGTCGGGGCGGGCACCGGGCTGAACTTCCCCCACTACCCGCCCGGCGTGGACCTCACGGCCGTCGAGCCGGAGCCCGCCCTGCGGGCCGAGGCGGCGAAGTCCGGCGTCCCCGTCCTGGACGCGCGCGCCGACCGCCTGCCGCTGCCGGACGGGTCCGTCGACGAGGTCGTGGTCAGCGGCGTGTTGTGCTCGGTGCCGGACCAGGCCGCCGCGCTCGCCGAGTTCCGGCGCGTCCTCCGGCCGGGCGGACGGCTGCGGTTCTACGAGCACGTCCGCGCCCGCACTCCGCTGCGCGCGCGCTGGCAGGACCTCGCCGCACTGGTCTGGCCACGGCTGATGGGCGGGTGCCTGCCCAACCGGGACACCCGCACCGCGATCGAGGCCGCCGGGTTCGTCGTGTCACACTGCCGGGAGTTGATCTTCCCGCGGGGCGCGAAGGTGTCCGTCGTCGCACCTCGCATAGTGGGAGTTGCGCGAAAAGGACCGGACCAGCCGTAACAACAGTCCCTCCTGCAACTGCGGTCGCAGAACGAGGGTGCGCCGCGTGAGTCACACCCGGGGTGTGGTTAGTCTTCGCCAGCGAATGTCGTCGAGACCGTCCCGGGGGGTCAGGTGCGCAGGACCAGTTCCCGGCCGTGGCAGCGCCGGCCACCGAGCCCGCAGCCACCGCCCAGCAAGCCGCAGCCGATGCCTGGCCGCATCAGCCGCTGAGGAAGTCCAGACCGGTCGCGCCGGTCCGGGAGGTGCGGACTGCCACATCTTCCGCGTCCACCTCCACCAGGACCTCGTCCCCGCACGTCAGCCGTCCCCGGTAGACGCCCGGTGCGGGCAGCGCGGTGCCCGGCTCCACCCGCAGCCGCCCGTCGGCGAGCACACCCTCGACCCGGTGCGGCCGGCCCAGCGCTCGCGCGGCGCCGTCCACGTCGCCCGCCCGCAGGCACGACCGGACGTGCGTGGACGAGACCAGCGGCAGCAGGTCCACCGGGTGCGTGGTGAAGCCGTAGTTGCGCCCGAGCCGCCGCAGCGTCTCCGGCGTGCCCTCGCCGCGGTGGCCGAACGTGAAGTTCCCGCCCACCACCACGGCCGCGGCGCGCAGGCGCCCGGCCAGGATCCGGGCGACGAAGTCCAGGGGCGACATCCCGGCCAGCTCCCGTGTGAACGACAGAACGCACACCGCGTCGACACCGAGTTCCCCGGCCAGTTCCGCGCGCCGCTCGACGGTGCTGAGCGCGTCCGTGCACCGCGGCGGCCCGACGACCCGCGCCGGGTGCGGGTCGAAGGTGACGAGCACCGTCGGCAGGCCGCGGGCACGGCCGATGCCGACGGCCTCGCCGATGAGCCGCGCGTGCCCTCGGTGCACCCCGTCGAACACGCCGAGGGTCACCACGCACGGCCCGAGACCGGCGGGCACGGTGTCGCGCCACACCGGGCACAGCATCGCGGTCATCGCAGCTCCTCGCTGGTCGCACCGGGTGCGGCGCCCCGGGGGACGAGGCGCCGCACCCGGCGGTGGTGGCCCGGCGACGTCGTCGTCCACCGGACCCCGCCGTGGGATCACCGGACCGTCAGCGACGGCCTTCCGGGTTGAACAGGTCCGGCACGGTCCAGCCGTCCAGGTCGTATTCGGCCATGCACTGCTCGGCGAAGCCCTTCATGCCGTCGGCCTGGCCCGACTGCTGCGCGGCGAACAGCAGCTCGGCGCGCACGCCCTCGTGGTTGCCCGAGTAGTTGCGCTCGTACAGCTCGTGCCTGCCGCCGAACTCGCTGCCGATCGAGTCCCAGATCAGCTTCATCAGCTTGACGCGTTCGATCGCGTCGATGCCGTTCGAGCCGCGCACGTACTGGTCGAGGTAGGGGCGGACCTCCGGCGACTTGAAGTCGTCGGCGTGCGAGGGCAGGTAGATCAGCCCGGATCCGAGGTCCTGCATGATGATCTCGCGCACCCGGGGGTAGCCGACGGTCATGAACCACCGGTAGGCAAGGCCGTAGTCCAGGTGCGGCAGGACCGCGCCGTCGATCCACTCGTCGGGCCGCGCGGCCATCGCGTCGGACAGCGCCCAGAACAGGTTGCGCCACCCGATGACCTCGCCGACCCGGGTCTGGATGCCGCGGAAGTCCTTGGTGCCGGTGACCTCCACGCCCTTCATCAGCAGGCCGGCGATGAAGTCGAGCTTGACCGCGAGCCGGGTGACGCCGTGGAAGGTGAAGCGGTGCAGGAAGCCCGAGCCGGGGAAGAACGTGCTGGCTTTCTCGGCGTCGCCGTAGATGAAGACGTTCTCCCACGGGATCTTCACCTTGTCCAGGATGAAGATCGTGTCGTTCTCGTCGAACCGGGACGACAGCGGGTAGTCGAACGCGCTGGTCGCGCTCTGCGCGTAGGACTGGCGGCAGATCAGCTTCATGCCCGGCGCGCCCATCGGCACCGTGCACACCAGCGCGAACTCGCGTTTCTTGATCGGCAGGCCGTAGTGGGCGATGAAGTTGTAGTTCGTGATGGCCGAACCGGTGGCGACCACCTTGGCGCCGGAGACGATCAGTCCGTCGTCCTTCTCCTCCTCGACGTGGATGAAGATGTCCTTCACCTCGTCGGGGTTGCGGTCGCGGTCGACCGGCGGGTTGATGATCGCGTGGTTCCAGTAGAGGACCTTCTCCTGCGATTCGGTGTACCAGCGGCGGGCGTTGTCGGCGAACGGCTCGTAGAAGTCCGAGTTCGCGCCCAGCGTGCCGAGGAAGGCGGCCTTGTAGTCGGGGCTGCGGCCCATCCAGCCGTAGGTCATGCGGGCCCACTCGGCGATGGCGTCCCGGTCGGCGAACAGGTCTTCCCGGCTGCGCGGGGTGCGGAAGAACGGGTGCGTGAACCCGCTGCTGCCGGTGTCGGTCGGCGCGGTGAGGACGCCCTGCTTGTCCGGGTCGTGCAGCGCGTCGTAGAGGCGTGCGGTCATCCGGGCGGAGTTGCGGAACGCCGGGTGGGTGGTGACGTCGTCGACCTTCTCGCCGTAGATGAAGATCTCGCGGCCGTCCCGGATGCTGTCGAGGTACTCCTCGCCGGTCATCGGGCGGGTGGTCCGGGTGGGGGTCACGGCCTCGTCGGGCTGGTGGATCGCCACGGGGTGGTCCCTTCGTCGTTGAACGGGATCTGGTGGTGGGTGGTCAGACGGCCGCCGGAGCGGCCGGGAACCAGCCGATCTCGGGGCAGTCGAGGGAGACGGCCCAGTGCGAGCCGTCGTCGGCGGGGCCGAGGTTGCGGAAGCGGCCCGCGTAGAACAGCAGCGGCTCGGCGTCGGTGAGTTCGAGGTCGACGACCTCGCCGAGCACGATCAGGTGGTCGCCGCCGTCGTAGGTGCGCCACGGCAGGCAGGAGATCGTCGCGGCGTTGCCCAGCAGCACGGGCGCCGTCGGGCCGGTGCCCCAGCGGGGGCCCGGGTCCTGCGGGCGGCCCGCGAAGTGCATCGCCGTGTCGAGCTGGTCCGCGGCGAGGACGTTCACCGCGAACGGGGAGTCCGCCAGGTAGCCGCATGCCTTGGACGAGCGGGTCAGCGTCACCTGGCAGAGCGCGGGCTCCAGCGAGACCGCGGTGAAGGCGTTGACGGTCGCGCCGTGGGGTTCCCCGGCGCTGTTGCGGCAGGTCACCACCGTGACACCGGTGGCGAACCGGCCGAAGCCGGTGCGCAGCTGGCGCTGGTCGAGCGTCATCTTCGACACCTCCTGTACGCTCTGCGTACTAGTTGCACGCTCTGCGTTCACAAGGAGAGTGCCTGCTGGTGGGTGCGCGAGTCAATACCTCAGGTGCGGGAAGATGGCGGCCATGACCACCGAGGGGAATCCGCGCGACCTCATCCAGAGCCTCGAGCGGGGGTTCGCGGTGCTGCTCGCGTTCGACGCGGAGCGGCCCAACCCCACGCTCGCCGAACTCGCGGCCGCGACGCAGCTGTCGCGCCCGGCGGTGCGGCGGATCCTGCTGACCCTCCAGCATCTGGGTTACGTGCACGGCGAGGGCGGGCGCTGGACCCTGACGCCGCGCGTGCTGAGCATCGGGCAGCACTACTCCGCTTCGCACGGCATGATCGAGATCGCGCAGCCGCACCTGCTCCGGCTCGCCGAGCAGACCGGCGAGTCGGCGTCGCTGGCCGCGCTGGACGGCACGGAGGTCGTCTACGTAGCCCGCGTGCCGGTGCGGCGGATCATGAGCATCAACGTGTCGATCGGGACGCGCGTGCCCGCGCACTCCACGTCGATGGGCCGCGTGCTGCTGGGCTGGGCGCCGGACGAGGTGGTCGACCACGTCATCGCCGCGGGCCTGACGGCCCACACCGAGCACACGGTCACCGATCCGGACGAGTTCCGGCGGCGGTTGCGTGACGTCCGCTCGCTGGGTTATTCGGTGGTGGCGGAGGAGCTGGAGAAGGGGCTGCTCTCGGCCGCCGTGCCGGTGCGGGACTCCTCCGGCGCCGTGGTGGCCGCCCTGGCCTCCTCGACGTCCAGCGGACGGTCCACAGTGGAACAACTGCGCACCGACGTGGTGCCGCTCCTGATCAAGGCGGCCGACCGGATCAGCGCCGACTTCGGCCACCGGCAGAGCGTGACGACCGGACCAAACGTCCGAAAAGGACATGAAGGCTTCTTCTGACGGGCGCCGGCGCCCCGGCTAGGCTGGGCGCATGCGCTTCGGATTGTTCATCCCCCAGGGCTGGCGGCTCGACCTGACCGGTATCGAGCCCGCCGGGCAGTGGCAGACCATGCTCGACATCGCCCGGTACGCCGAGAACGGGCCGTACGAGTCGGTGTGGGTGTACGACCACTTCCACACCGTCCCGGCTCCGCTGGCCGAGGCCACGCACGAGGCGTGGTCGCTGATGGCGGCGCTCGGCGCGGCCACGAGCCGCGTCCGTCTCGGCCAGATGTGCACCTGCATGAGCTACCGCAACCCGGCCTACCTGGCGAAGGTCGCGGCGACCACGGACGTCATCTCGGGCGGTCGCGTCGAGATGGGCATCGGCGCCGGCTGGTACGAGCACGAGTGGCGGGCCTACGGCTACGGCTTCCCGTCCGCAGGCGAGCGGCTCGGCATGCTCGACGAGGGTGTGCAGATCATGCGGCAGCTGTGGAGCGAGGGCAAGGCGACGCTGAACGGCAAGCACTACCAGGTCGACGGCGCGCTGTCGTACCCGCTGCCGCTGCAGGACGGCGGCATCCCGCTGTGGATCGCCGGCGGCGGCGAGAAGAAGACGCTGCGCATCGCCGCGCGGTACGCCCGGTACACGAACTTCGCCGGTGGCGCCGAGGACTTCAAGCACAAGTCCGAGGTCCTCGCCGCGCACTGCAAGGACGTGGGCACCGACTTCGACGCCATCGTCCGCTCGGCCAACTACAACGTCGTCATCGGCGAGACCGAGAAGGACGTGGCCGACCGCCTGGCGTGGATCCGCTCGCACTACGAGCCGCACCTGTCCGCCGAGCTGCTCGAGAGCACCGTCAACTCGTTCGCGAACGGGCCGCTGGTCGGCACTCCCGAGCAGATCGCCGAGCGGCTCACCGAGCTGCGCGGCCTCGGCATGACCTACGCGATCACCTACTTCGCCGACATCGCCTACGACCGCGCGTCGGTGGAGCTGTTCACGAACAAGGTCATCCCCGAGCTGGCCTGACCGCGAACTCGTCGAGCGCGGCGCGCATCGCCGCCCGCATCGCGTCGCTGCCGGTGTGGCCGGAGTCGTCGATCACGATCAGTTCGGCGTCCGGCCACACCTTGGTCAGCTCCCACGCCGTCTCGACCGGGCCGGACAGGTCGAGACGGCCGTGGATGAGCTTCCCCGGGATCCCCGCCAGCCGGTGGGCTTCCCGGATCAGCACACCCTCCTCCAGCCAGGCGGCGTTCGAGAAGTAGTGCGCGCAGATCCGCGTCATCGCGAGCAGGTCGCGGGACGGCCGGTCGCTGTAGGAGTTCGGCACCCCGTTGGGTTCGAGTGAGATCGCCGCGTCCTCCCAGGTGCTCCAGTCCCGCGCGGCCTTGTCCGCACCTCGGGATCCGGGTCCGCCAGCAGGCGCGCGTACGCGGCGAGGACGTCGAACGTGTCACCCTCGACGTCGCCGGCGCCAGCCCGGAACCGCTCCAGCTCCGCCGGGAAGAACCGGCCGACCCCGTTGTACAGCCAGTCGATCTCGCGGCGCCGGGTGGTGGTCACGCCGACGATCACGATTTCGCTGACCCGCTCCGGGTGCCGCTCGGCGTAGGCGAGTTGCAGCGTGGAGCCCCAGGAACCCCCGAAGAGCAGCCACTGCTCGATCCCGAGGTGCTCGCGCAGCCGTTCCATGTCCGCGATCAGGTGCTCGGTGGTGTTGTGGCTCAGGTCGGTGGCCGGGTCGCTCGCGTGCGGCGTGCTGCGGCCGCAGTTGCGCTGGCTGAACAGGATGATCCGGTAGCGCTCCGGATCGAAGTAGCCGCGTGAATTGGTCCAGGCGCCGGAGCCGGGGCCGCCGTGGACGAACACGGCCGGCTTGCCGCTGGGGTTGCCGCACTCGGCCCAGTGGATCCGGTTGCCGTCGCCGACGTCCAGCATGCCTTCGGTGTGGGGTTCGGCGACGGGGTGGAGCTGGGTCATGATCCCTCCAGATGCAACAGTGCTGTTATATTAGCGCTGTGACAATCCCCGGCGCCGAACTCCTCGCCACCCGGCTGCGGCACCTGCTGGAACTGCTGGACGGTGACGTCGCCGCCGTTTACGCCGACCTCGGCCTGGCGTGGTTCCGGCCGCGCTTCACGCCGGTGGTGCGGACGCTGGCCGCAGACGGCCCGCAGCCGATCCGGGATCTCGCCGCCGCCATCGGGGTCACCCACTCGGCGGCGAGCCAGACGGTCGCGCAGATGGTGAAGGCGGAGCTGGTGACGCTCAGGCCGGGCGCCGACGCCCGCCATCGCATCGTCCACCTGACACCCAAGGCCGAGGAGTTGCTGCCCGTCCTGGATGCGGAGTGGGCGGCGACCACCGCCGCGGCGAAACGTTTCGAAGCCGAGCTGGCATACCCGCTGACCAAGCTGGTCGACGAGGCCATCGAGGCCTTGCGGGAACGTTCGATGCGGCAGCGGATCGCCGACGCAGCACCGGATCTGGGCCGTTGACGGCGAGCAGGTTTCGCGTTCCCTTGACCGGGGTACAACGACGCTCCACGCCCGTTGAAGGACCAGCGGAGGACCGTCTTGCCGGACTCAGCCCAGATCTGTGACAGAACCAGCGGCGTGCCCCTGTTGGGCGCGCCCCACCTCGCCGGGCTCCGGCGGCACCTCCGCGCGCTCCTCGACGAGGAGAGCGAGGAGGCGAACGAACGCGCGCTCCTTGTCGTCGACACCCTCGCGAGTCTCGCCTGCAGGCACGCGCATGTGCCGTTCACGGTCCGCCTCCGGCACACCGAAGGCAGCAGCCTGCGCGCCGAGATCCGCGAGCTGCGCTGCCGCACCCTGCCCGGTCACGCGGCGCTGCGGCTCCCGCTGCACATCCTCGACCGGCTCGCCCGCACCTGGTGCGTCGACCTGCAGGAGCACCACGGGGTGCTGACCGCCGAGGTCGACCTGGCCGGCTGAAAACCGGTTGCGCGACCGTGCGGCGGGCCGGAGGCTGCCGCACGTGACTGAAGCGTTCTTCGCGTTGTTCCACGGCCTGCCGCGGCAGGGCCCGGGTTCGGACGCCACCACCCTCCGCCTCCTCGATCTCGCCCGCCCGCTGCCCGAACGGCCCCGCGTGCTGGACCTCGGGTGCGGCCCCGGCCGGTCGGCGCTGCTGCTGGCGAAAGCCGGCGCGCGGGTGACCGGCCTGGACACCCATCAGCCCTTCCTCGACGACCTCGCCAAGGCTGCCGAGGGGCTCGACGTCGACACCGTCAACGCGTCGATGGCCGACCCCCCGTTCCCGGACGGCACGTTCGACCTGTTGTGGGCCGAAAGCTCGGTCTTCGTGCTCGGCTTCGACACCGCGCTGCGCACGTGGAAGAGGTTGCTCAAGCCCGGCGGCGCGCTCGTGCTCACCGAGTGCGAATGGTCCACCGGCACGCCGTCGGCGGCCGCGCGGGAGTTCTGGGACGAGCAGTATCCACTGAGGACGACCGAGGAGAACTCCGCCGCCGCGGTGGCCGCGGGCTACCGGGTGGAGGCGGTGTTCCCGCAGCCGGACAGCGACTGGTTCGACGAGTTCTACGACCACCTGGCCGCGCGGGCCGACGCCGCCGCCGGCGATCCGGCGATGGCCGAGGCGGTCGCCGCGGCGCGCCGCGAGATCGCGATGCGCCGCGAGCACGGCTCGGAGTACCAGTACACCGGCTACGTCCTTCGTACATACCAGTAGGTACAGTGCGGGGGTGTATGCGAAGCAGTACGAGATCGCCCTGCCCGCCGACTACGACATGGGCATCATCCGCAGGCGGGTCGTCGAGCGCGGGCACGCGCTCGACGACCGCGCGGGCCTCGGCCTGAAGGCGTACCTCCTCCGGGAGAGCCCGAACCAGTACGCGCCGTTCTACCTGTGGCGGGACCCCGGGCGGATGGCCGAGTTCCTGGTGGGCGGCGGCGGTTTCGAGAACATCGTGCGGGACTTCGGCCGCCCGGTGGTGCGGCACTGGACCGGGCTGGCGTTCCAGCCCGGTCCGGCGCGCGACCGCACGCCCCGGCACGCGTCGCGCCTCGTCACCCCGGTCGGTGCGGATGCCGCCGCGGCCGTCGAGGAGGCGCTCGCCGGGCTGAGCGCGACCGCCCGAGGGTCCGGGGTGCACAGCGCGGCCCTCGCGCTGGACCCGCACCACTGGCAGCTGGTGCGGTTCGTGCTCGGCGAGCACGACGGCGAGGCGACCGAGCGGTACGAGGTGCTGCACCTGTCCGCGCCGGAACTGGGGGCGCTGCGTGTGGGACGGCAGTGGTAGGTCAGGCGGCGACTTCGGTGAGGAGGGCGAGGCCGGATGGCCAGTCGCCGAGGCCGCTGGCGGAGTTGAGGTGGCCGTGCCCGGCGAGCAGGCGCCGCGGGACTCGCCACGCGCCGGCGAGCGCGGCCGAGGCCGCCGGTTCGCAGTAGGGGTCGTCGTCGCCGGCGACCACCAGGCCGGGGCACGGCAGCGGCCGAGCCCGCAGGTTCGCGAACGTCGGCGCGGCCTGGCGGGGGAACGCAGGCCCCCGCGGGTCGGGCGGTGCGACCAGGAACGCGGCCACCCCGCGCGGCCGGGCCGCGGCCAGCCACTCGGCCGCCGCCCAGCAGCCGAGGCTGTGCGCCACCAGCACCACCCGCTCGCCGCGCCGGGCCGCGGTCGCGTGGGCGGCGCCGACCGCCGCCACCCAGTCCGCGAGGTCCGGCTCCGTCCAGGAGGCCGGGGCGATCCGGACGGCCGAAGCGCCCCACCGCTCCTCCCACACGGTCTGCCAGTGCTTCTCGTCCGAACCGTCGATCCCCGGGATGATGACGTACGCGACCAACGTCCACCGCCGCTTCCACTCTTGGCCCCCGCACGACCGGGTGCCGCCGTGGACGATGATCGATGGTTCAACCGTCCGTGGCGGGCCGGGCAAGTGATCTCAAGGGAAGTGGCGGCGACAACGATGGAATCACTCGACGAGATCGACCGCGCGATCCTGGAGCTGTTGCAGACCGAGGGGCGGCTCAGCGGCGCCGAGGTGGGCCGCCGGGTGGGGCTGTCCCAGCCGGCGGCCGGCGCGCGCATCCAGCGCCTGGAGAAGAGCGGCGTCATCCTCGGGTACCGCGCGGTCGTCGCGCCCGCCGCGGTGGGCCTGAACATCCACGCCGTCGTCCGGCTGCGCACCACGCACGCGCAGTTGCCGAAGGCGCTGGCCCTCGCCGAGCGGATCGCCGAGGTCGTCTCGACGGTCCGCGTGACCGGTGAGGACTGTCTGCTGTTCGACGTGCACTGCACGCACGCGGAACGGCTCGAACAGATCGTGGACTCGCTGGCCCGCTTCGGGCCGGTCACCACGTCGCTCGTGCTGCGCAGCTACCCGGCGAAGCCGCTGCCTACCCCTTGACGCACACCACCTGCTTGAGGTGCGCGACCACCTCGACGAGGTCGGTCTGCGCCTTGATCACCGAGTCGATGTCCTTGTAGGCGGCCGGAATCTCGTCGACGACGCCCTCGTCCTTGCGGCACTCCACGCCGTCGGTCTGGGCGGCGAGGTCGGCGGCGGTGAACGTCTTGCGCGCCTTGGTGCGCGACATGCGCCGCCCGGCTCCGTGCGACGCCGAGTGGAACGAGGTCTCGTTGCCGAGGCCGCGGACGATGTAGGAGCCGGTGCCCATGCTGCCCGGGATGATCCCGAGGTCGCCGGAGCCCGCGCGGATCGCGCCCTTGCGGGTGACCAGCACGTCTACGCCGTCGTAGGTCTCCTCGGCGACGTAGTTGTGGTGGCACGAGATCGGCTCGTCGAACCGCACGCCCGGCACCGTGTCGGCGACGGCCTGCTGCACGAGCGCGACCATCGTGGCCCGGTTGCGGGCCGCGTAGTCTGCGCCCAGAACAGGTCGCGCCGGTAGGCCGCCATCTCCGGGGTGCCCGACACGAACACCGCCAGGTCGCGGTCCGGCAGGTCCGCGTTGTGCGGCAGCTTGCGGGCCACGTCGATGTGCCGCTTGGCGAGCTCGTTGCCGATGCCGCGGGAGCCGGAGTGCAGCATCAGCCACACGCGGCCGGCGTCCGGGCCACCCTGTTCGAGGCACACCTCGATGAAGTGGTTGCCACCGCCGAGGCTGCCGATCTGCGCCCGCGCCCGGTCGCGCAGGTTCTGGACGCCGTCGTGCAGCTGCCCGAACGCCGACCAGAACTCGTTCCACCCGCCGGTGCCGGGCACGCGGGCGGGGTTGACCGGGGTGCGGTGCATGGCGAAGCCGACTGGAACGGCGTCCTCGATGCGGCGGCGCAGTTTGCCGAGGTCGTCGGGCAGGTCGCCGGCCGTCAGCGAGGTACGGACCGCGCTCATGCCGCAGCCGATGTCCACACCCACCGCGGCGGGGGAGACCGCGTCACGCATCGCGATCACGCTGCCGACTGTCGCGCCCTTGCCGTAGTGCACGTCCGGCATGACGGCCAGACCGTGCACCCACGGCAGGTTGGCGACGTTGTGCAGCTGACGCATCGCTGCGTCCTCGACGGTCGCCGGGTCGGCCCACATGCGGATCGGCACGCGGGCGCCCTCGACGGCGGTGAACATCCGAAGATCCTTTCGCTCAGGTGGATCCACAGGGTTACCCGCGGATCGGCCCGGAGCAACCGGATTTCAGAGCAACCGGATTTCAGTAGTCGTCGCGCCCGGTGAGCTGTTCTTCGAGCAGCTCGGCGGAGCTGGTGACCAGGGCGAGCGGGTCGACGAACTCGTTGATGTCGAGGTTGGCCAGCGGGAGGGAGTGCCGGAGCACCAGGTACTCGCCCATGACGACCACCCCGCCGACGACGGTGGTGTGCCCGACCTCGGCCAGCACCCCGACGACGTCCACCTCGTCCACCCGGGCGAACGGTGTCGCGATCTGGATCCACTCGTCCCGCCGATCGAGAACCTCCCGGGCGATCACGACGATCTGGGTGCGCTCCTCCTCCTCGGGATCGGACTGGAAGCGGATCCGGATGCGTAGTTCGTCCGGTTCGTCCCGAACCACCTTGTACTGCTGCCGGATGAACGTCGCGAGATCGCGCCAGCTCGTCACCCCAGAGGTCCTTCCTCGTGCCCGATCGGTCACGGGAAGTGAAGCACAGATGCTCCAGAACCGGGACAGGACCGGAAAAACTCCCGCAACAACAACAACCGCCGCCCGGCAACGAAAAGCAAGCGACTACCCCAACCAGACCTCCCCCGCCAGCGACACGCAAGCCGGCAACGCAACGGCACCGACCACGCACCAGACCTCCCCCGCCCCCGATCCCCACCC